>NZ_JAGPXV010000498.1:0-4580 GCF_018070405.1 Micromonospora sp. D75 | reverse complement strand
GCGGCGCGGACGGCGCTCCCACCCCGGCCGACCCCGGGGTGGCGCCGGCCGTCCGGTGGGCCGTGGCCGTCTCGCTGGGACGCTGGTGGCGCTCCCTCGGCGTACGACCCGCCGCCGTGCTCGGGCACGCTCACGGCGCGCTCGCGGCCGCCTGCGTGGCCGGCGCGCTGTCGCTGGAGGACGCGGCGAGGACGATCGCCCTCGCCAGCCCGGCGGAGGACGGCCCGGACGCGCTGGCCGGGATCACCCTCCGGGCGGCCGACGTGCCGCTGTACTCGGCGACGACCGGCGGCCCGGTCGACACCGACGGCCTCGACGCCGCCCGGTGGTATCGGGACCTGACCACCGACGCCGACGCCGAACCGGCCGTACGCGCCCTGCTCGACCAGGGCCACCGGGTCCTCCTCGAGGCTGCCCCGGCGACCGTGCTCGCCGCCGGCATCCGCGAGAGCGCGCGGGCCGACGACGCCGTCGTGGTGGCCGCCGACGACACCGTGGCCGGCGGCTGGCAGCGCATGCTGACGGTCCTCGCCGGACTGCACGTGCACGGCGTGCCCGTCGACTGGACGGCGATCCTGGGCGCCCCCACCGGCCCGCCGCCCCCGCTGCCCACGTACGCCTTCCAGCGCCGGCGCTACTGGCCGCAGCCGACGGCGGTGACCGCCCCCGCCCCCGCCGGCACCGACGAGGCGGACCGGCGCTTCTGGGAGGCCGTGGAACGCGCCGACGCGTCTGCGCTGGCCGCCGCCATGCGCATCGACGAGGCCACGGTCAGCTCCCTCGACCCCGCGCTGCCGCTGCTCTCCTCCTGGCGCCGGCGCCGCCGCGACGAGTCCACCGTGGACTCGTGGCGCTACCGGGTGACCTGGAAGCCGCTGGTCGTCGCGCCGGAGGCCACCCTCGCCGGTACGTGGCTGCTGGTCGTGCCGGCCGCCGAAGCCGAGCACCCCCTGGTCGACGGCGTCGCCCGGACGCTGGGCGAGGGCGGGGCCGAGGTCATCCGGATCGACGTGCCGGAGACGGGCCGGCCGGTGCTGGCCGAGCGGCTGGCGCGTACCGGCGGGCCCGTCGCCGGGGTGCTCTCCCTGCTCGGCCTGGACGACGCGCCGCACCCGGCCCACCCGGTCGTCCCGGCGGGTCTCGCCGCCACGTACGCCCTGGTCCAGGCCCTCGGCGACACCGGCGTCACCGCCCCGCTGTGGTGCGCCACCGCCGGCGCGGTCTCGACCGGCCGCGCCGACCAGCTCGACCGCCCCCGCCAGGCGATGCTCTGGGGGCTCGGCCGGGTGGTCGCCCTGGAGCACCCGGACCGCTGGGGCGGACTGCTGGACCTGCCCGCCGAGCTGGACCCCCGGGACCGGGCCCGGCTCGTGGCGGTGCTGGCCGGCGTCGACGCGGAGGACCAGCTGGCGCTGCGCCCCTCCGGGGTGTTCGCCCGGCGACTGGTCCGCGCCCGCGCCGAGCGCACCGCGACGCAGGACTGGCGTCCCGCCAGCGGCGCCGTCCTGGTCACCGGCGGCCTCGGGTCCATCGGGGCCCAGGTGGCGCGCTGGCTGGCCCGCGAGGGCGTGGGTGAGCTGGTGCTGACCGGCCGCCAGGGCCCCGCCACGCCCGGCGCCGACGAGCTGGCCGACGAACTGCGCGCCGCCGGCGCCACAGTCACCGTGGCCGCCTGCGACGTCGCCGACCCGGCCGCCGTACGGGCCCTCGTCGAGCGGCTCGCCGGGCAGGGCACCCACATCGGGGCCGTGTTCCACACCGCCGGTGTCGCCCACGCCGCGCCCGTCGCGGCCACCGACGTCGCCGACCTCGCCGACGCCCTGCGGGCCAAGGTGGCCGGCGCGGTCAACCTCGACGAGGCGTGCGGCGACGAACTGTCGGCGTTCGTGCTCTTCTCCTCCGGCGCGGGCGTCTGGGGCGGCGGGCACCAGGGCGGCTACGCCGCCGCCAACGCCTTCCTCGACGCGCTCGCCGAGGACCGGCGACGGCGCGGACGGGCCGCCACCGCCGTCGCCTGGGGTGCCTGGGACGGCGGCGGCATGGTCGACGCCGAGGGCGCCGCCGACCAGATGTTCCGCTCGGGCGTCCGGGCCATGCGCCCCGACCTCGCGGTCTCCGTCCTGGCCGAGGCGCTCCACCACGGCGACACCACGCTCACCGTGGCGGACATCGCCTGGGACCGGTTCCTGCAGACCTACACGCTGGCCCGCCCCCGGCCGCTGATCGCCGACATCCCCGAGGTGGCCCGGCTGCTCGCGGCCGGGCAGCGCGACGGCGGCACGCCCGACGCGGCGTCCCCGCTCCGCGGCCGGCTGGCCGGCCTCGCCGCACCGGAACGCCGTCGGGTCCTGCTCGACCTCGTACGCGTCCACGCGGCGGCGGTGCTGCGCCTGTCCTCGCCGCAGGCGCTGGCGGCGGACCGGTCGTTCCGGGAGATCGGCTTCGACTCGCTCAGCGCCGTCGAGATGCGCAACCGCCTCGCCGAGGCGGTGGGACTGAACCTGCCGGCGACCCTGGTGTTCGACCGCCCGACGCCCGACGCCCTCGCCGAGCACCTGGCGGGCAGGCTCGCGGGCGACGACACCCCGGCGGCCGAGCCCGTGCGGGCCGCCACCGCGCTGGACGAGCCGATCGCCATCGTCTCGATGAGCTGCCGCTACCCCGGCGGCGTCGCCGGCCCCGAGGACCTGTGGCGACTCGTCGCCGAGGGACGCGACGGCATAGCGGAGTTCCCGACCGACCGGGGCTGGGACCTGGCAGCCATCTACGACCCCGATCCCGACCGGCCCGGCACCTCGTACGTGCGCGAGGGCGGCTTCCTCACCGACGCCGCCGGCTTCGACGCCGCCCTGTTCGGCATCTCCCCGCGCGAGGCGATGGTGATGGACCCGCAGCAACGGGTGCTGCTGGAGAGCGCCTGGGAGCTGTTCGAGCGGGCCGGCACCGCGCCCGCCGACATGCGGGAGACCAACACCGGCGTCTTCGTCGGCACCAACGGCCAGGACTACGCGACGCTGCTGATGGCCGCCCGGGTCGAGACCGAGGGCTACCAGGCCACCGGCAACGTCGCCGCCGTCATCAGCGGTCGGCTGGCGTACCACTTCGGGTTGCAGGGGCCCGCCGTCAGCGTCGACACCGCCTGCTCGTCGTCGCTGGTGGCGCTGCACCTGGCCTGCCAGTCCCTGCGGCAGGGCGAGTGCGACGTCGCGGTTGCCGGCGGCGTGACGGTGATGGCCACCCCCGGCCCGTTCCTGGAGTTCGCCCGGCAACGGGGGCTCGCCCTCGACGGCCGGTGCAAGTCGTTCGCCGGGGCCGCCGACGGCACCGGCTGGGGCGAGGGCGTCGGCTTGGTGATGTTGCAGCGGCTCTCCGACGCCCAGCGCGACGGCCGGCGGATCCTCGCCGTCGTGCGCGGCTCGGCGATGAACCAGGACGGCGCCAGCAACGGCCTGACCGCCCCCAACGGGCCCGCGCAGGAGCGGGTGATCAACCAGGCGCTGGCCAACGCGCGGCTGAGCGCCGCCGACGTGGACGCCGTCGACGGGCACGGCACCGGCACCCGGCTCGGCGACCCGATCGAGGCGCAGGCCCTGCTGGCCACGTACGGGCGGCAGCGCCCCGCCGACCGGCCGCTCTGGCTCGGCTCCGTGAAGTCGAACATCGGCCACACCCAGGCCGCCGCCGGCGTCTCCGGCGTGATCAAGATGGTGCTGGCCCTCCAGCACGACCTGCTGCCGCCCACCCTGCACGTGGACGAGCCGTCGCCGCACGTGGACTGGTCGTCCGGTGCCGTCGCGCTGCTGACCGAGGCGCAGCCGTGGCCGGACGTGGACCGGCCGCGCCGCGCCGGCGTGTCGTCGTTCGGGGTCAGCGGCACCAACGTGCACGTGATCCTCGAACAGGCGCCCGCCACGCCCTCGGCCGACACCGCCGCCCCCCGTCCGGCCGGCGCCGCCGCGCCCACGACCAGCTCCAGCCGCGGCACGCTCGGCGCCGCCGACGGGACGCCGCTGCTGCCGTGGGTCGTATCGGCAGACACCGCCGACAGCCTGCGGGCGCAGGCGGCCCGGCTGGCCGACTGGCTGCCGGGCAGCGGAACACCCGCGGCCGACGCGGCCCGGGCACTGGCCACCGGACGGTCCCCGCTGCGGCACCGCGCGGTGCTGCTCGCCGCCGACGCCGACGCCGCCCTCGCCGGCCTGCGGGCCCTGGCCGCCGGGCAGGACCACCCCGGGCTCACCCGGGGCGCCGCCGAGCCCGGCGGCGCGCTGGCGGCGCTCTTCTCCGGCCAGGGCGCGCAGCACGCCGGGATGGGACGACGCCTGTGGGAGACGTTCCCCGTCTTCGCGGCGACCCTCGACGAGGCGTGCCAGCACCTGGACGCGTACCTGCCGCGGCCGCTGCGCGGGGTGCTGTTCGCCGAGCCCGGCACCGCCGAGGCCGACCTGCTCGACCAGACCGTCTTCACCCAGGCCGGGCTCTTCGCCGTCGAGGTGGCGCTGTTCCGGCTGCTCGAACACTGGGGGATCCGGCCCGACTTCGTGGCCGGGCACTCCGTCGGGGAGATCAGCGCGGCCCAC
>NZ_JAGPXV010000497.1:0-4583 GCF_018070405.1 Micromonospora sp. D75 | reverse complement strand
GTCGGCGTCGTCGTCGCTGAGCGTCACGTCGATTTCGGTACGCATCACCGCGAGCGGTGTCCGCAGCTCGTGCGAGGCGTTCGCGACGAACCGTTTCTGTGCCTCGAACGCGCCGCTGATCCGGTCCAGCATCGCGTCGAACGTCTCGGCCAGCTCGGCCACCTCGTCGTCGGCGCCGGACCAGCCGATCCGCTCGTCGAGCGTGGCCTCGCCGAGCCGGCGCGCGGTGGCTGTCACCTGGTGCAGCGGGCGCAGCGCCCGGCCGGCCACCAGGTACGCCCCGGCCACCCCGACGACGCTGATCGCCACGAGCGCGAGCAGTCCCTTGACCAGTAGTTCCTGCGACGCCGCGTCGACCAGTTGCCGCTGCCACTGCCCGGCGTCGAGGGTGCGGCCGTCGGTGAGCACCACTGTGGTGCCGGGCAGCAGCTCGTCGGTGGGGCGCAGCGCGTCGCGGACCAGCAGCCAGGCCAGCAGCACCAGGATCGCCCCGGCGCCGACCAGTAGGACGCCGTTGAGCAGGGTCAGCCGCAGCCGCAACGTCGGCCGCACCCGCCGGGTGCCTACGCTCACTGCGTGCGGCCGATCCGGTAGCCCGCCCCGACCACCGTGTCGATGAGCGGCGGGTCGCCCAGCTTCTTGCGCAGCGTCATCACGGTGACCCGGACGATCGTGGTGAACGGGTCGGTGTTGGCGTCCCAGACCCGTTCCAGCAGCTCTTCGCTGGACACCACCGCGCCGCGCGCCTTGAGCAGCTCGGCGAGCACGCCGAACTCCTTGTTGGTGAGGTCGAGCGGCACGCCACCACGGGTGACCACCCGCCGGGCCGGGTCCAGCACCAGGTCGGCCACCTCCAGCACCGGCGGCGCGGCCGGGGTGGCCCGGCGCCCGAGCGCCTGCACCCGCGCCACCAGCTCGTCGAACGCGAACGGCTTGGCCAGGTAGTCGTCGGCGCCGAGCTGCAGCCCCTCCACCCGGTCGGCGACGGTGCCGCTCGCGGTGAGCATCAGCACCCGGGTCAGCGCGCCGGAGGCGGCCAGATCGGCGCAGATCTGGTCGCCGTGCACACCCGGCAGGTCGCGGTCCAGGATCACCACGTCGTACCGGGTGACGAACGCCGCCTCGTGGCCGGCGTCGCCGTCGTACGCGACGTCCACCGCCATCCCGCGCTTGCGCAGCCCGCGCGCGATCGCGTCGGCGAGGTTGCGCTCGTCCTCGACCACCAGTACCCGCATCCCGGCCTCCCGCCTCGTGACCTCTGACAACCTAGTGCCGCCGGCCAAGTGTGTCGCCGGAGGAGCTGCCCCGGCGGCGCATGATCCGCCCGCCGTCCACCGGGTCGCTCTTCCGCACCTGCGCGGATTTCTGTGACTGTCAGTGAGATTGGCGACGGCGCGCCGCTGCGTCACGCACCGTCACCGACGGTTGCTCCTCCACGCGAGACTGCCGCCGAGTCAGAAGCCGTTGACCTGCAGATATGCCAATTCGGCCGTCGGGATCTGCGATGCCCTTCCGTCGACTTTGCTCTGCAGCCCGATACGCACTTGTTGCGGTGAGTCACCGTTGCGTCGATGGTTGCAGAGCAAAGTCGGCGCAGGGTGAACCCCGGGAGCTCACGTCACGGTTACCTTCGGTGACGAAAATGCAGTCAGGTGGGCCGCCCCATCGACTCGCTACGCCCCTGATCACACCGGGCCCGGCGAGCAGGCGGACCCTCCCGCGCGGCTGGCCCGAACCCACTGGCCGACCCGTCCAGCGCGGGGCCCGCACCCACCGCCGTTGCACAAAACCTTCGGGTACGCGATGCTCAGCGGCAATGATCGACAAGCACGCGGTCGAGACACCCGATCCACGCCGGGCGGCACCCCGATGACCGGCCGCGACATCGCGTACCGCCGGTTCCGTTTCCCGGCGGACCGGGACGTGGGCCTCGCCGACGGGCTCACCGCGGGGCCGGCCGGGCTGGCGCTCGACGGCGCGCCCGGCCGCCTGACCCACACCGATCCGCACTCCGGGACCACCGCCGAGTACGCCGCCGGGAGCTGGACCTCCCCGGTGACGCCGCTCGGCTTCGCCGCCGTCGAGCTGGTGCCCTCCTGGACCGCGCACACGCCGGCCGGCTGCTGGCTGCGCGTGGAGCTGCGGGGCTGGGCCGGCGACGCGGCCTCCACCGGCTGGTACGAGCTGGGCAACTGGGCCGCCGACGACAGCACGGTGCACCGGGCGTCCGTACCCGGGCAGGCGGACGACCGGGCGCGGGTGGCCGCCGACACGCTGCGGGTGACCGGCGCGACGGTGACCGGCTGGCAGGTGCGGGTGACGCTGCTGCGCCGCCTCGACGCGGCGGACGGTCCGGCGCTGCGCACGATCGGCGTGGTCGCCTCCACCGACCCGCCCGGCGTCGGACAACGAGCCGTCGCAAGAACCGATGCCGGCGCGGGCGGCGCGCGAGGGCGGGTGCTGGACGTGCCGCGCTACGCGCAGCGGCTGCACGCCACCGGGGAGACCCGCTGGGGCGGCGGTGGAGACTCCTGGTGCAGCCCCACCTGCGTGTCCATGGTGCTCGACTTCTGGGGCGCCGGCCCCACCCCGGACCGGTACGCCTGGGTGACGCCGCCCGGCCCCCGCCCGCGGGTGGTGCACGCCGCCCGGCACTGCTTCGACCACGCGTACGCCGGAGCGGGGAACTGGCCGTTCAACACCGCGTACGCGGCGACGCACGGGGTGGACGCGTTCGTCACCCGGCTGCGTTCGCTGGCCGAAGCGGAACTGTTCGTGGCCGCCGGCATCCCGCTGATCGTCTCGGCGGCGTTCACCGCCGGGCAGGTGCCGGGGCTGGACTACGACACCCGGGGGCACCTCATCGTGCTGGCCGGCTTCACCGCCGACGGCGATCCGGTGCTGAACGACCCGTACGCGCCGGACGACGGGCGGGTCCGCCGCACCGTGCCGCGCGCGCCGTTCGAGCATGCCTGGCAGGTGGGCAGCGGCGGCGTCGTGTACGTGCTGCGGCCCGAGTCGACGCCCCTGCCGCCGCCACCGGCGCAGGCCAACTGGTGATCAGCGTCCGGCCGGCCAGATCGCCATGCCGCCGGTCGGGCGCAGGCACACCAGCTGCGTACCCGTATCCGCGCACTCCGACCAGGCGCCGGGCAGGATCCCCCGGATCCGCACCTGCCCGGCCGCCACGTCCAGCGCGCCGACGAGCGTCCGGTCCTCGGTGAGCGTGCGCAGCCCGAGCAGCGGCCCGGACGGGAGGTCGTTGCCCGAGACGCGCCAGCGGCCCAGCCGGGCCAGCACCCGGCCGGTCGGCGGGTCCAGCGCCGACAGTTCCAGCTCCTCCCCGACCCCGCGCTCGGCGGCGATCAGCCGGTCGCCGACCGGTCCCATCCCGAGCCACCGCTCGTCGGTCCAGGCCGGGCGGCCGGTGGCCGGATCGAGGGCCTGCGCGCCGCCCACCTGGTTGCGCAGGCACACCATCCCGGCGCAGTCGGCGAACCAGAGTCCGGCGCGGGAGCCGACCGGCAGGCTCCACCGTTCCTCGAGCCGGTCCAGCCCGTACCCGGTGACCGAGCCCCGGGCGTCCTCGACCAGCAGCAGATCGGCCACCACCTGGGCGTACCGGTAGTCGGCGCGGCCGGCCGCGGGCGCCACCCGGCCGGTGTGCGCGACGGTGCCCGCGTCCGCGTCGTACACGGTCACCCGGCCCTGCGGGGTGACCAGGACGAGCTGTGTCACCCCGTGGTCGTCGCGGCGGTACCCCACCTCCTGGCCCGGTACGGGCAGCGTCCACCGCACCGCGCCGGAGGCCGGGTCCACGGCCCGTACGGTGCCCGCGCCGGGCGGGCGGGGGTTCTCCAGCAGCAGCCCGCCGGAGGCGGTCGGGACCGGGTATCCGGGATGCCGCCAGCGCAGCGTGCCGGTCGCCGGGTCGAGCATCGCCGACACCGAGTCACCGTCCCCGGCCGGGCTGCTCGTCACCAGCAGTCCCCCGGCCACGGTGGTGAGGCCGAGCACGTGGTCGCCGTCGGTCAGCGCGAACCGCCACGCCGGTTCCCCGCCGGGCAGCCGGTACGCGGCGACCACCCGCCCGCCCCGGCCGGTCGCGCCGGGGCCGTCGGCCACCACCACCCGGTCCGGCCGGACCACGAACGCCGCGCCCTGCGGGGCGGGAATCCGGATCGGCACGGGCCTGGGCGGCGGACCGGCGGCAGCGTGCACGACGAGCAGCACCAGTACGCCGAGCAGCGCCACCCGGGCCGCCGGGCCGGGCGGCCGGCGGGGCGGCGCGGGTTCCGGCTCGTCGGCGGACTCGCCGTGCCGCATCTCGCCCAGTTCGATCACCGGGCTCACGGCAGCCGCCGCACCACGTAGTCACCTGCGGGCCTGCGGCAGACCAGCAGCGTCACGCCGGTCGTGCAGTCGGTCCCGGTGATCACTCCCCTGATCGGGGGCGGACCGCCGGACAGGTCCATCTCGGCCAGGAGCTGCCGGCCGCCGCCCAGCAGCCGGGTGGCCAGCAGCGGGCCGCCGGACCCGTGCTGCGGGGCCAGGGTCCAGCCGCCCAGCTCGGCGATCAGACG
>NZ_JAGPXV010000496.1:0-4596 GCF_018070405.1 Micromonospora sp. D75 | reverse complement strand
CTCGGCGTACTGCGGCTCCCCGCCGTACTGCGGCCCGGCGTAGGGGTCGGCCGGGTGACCCTGCCGCGGTGGGCCGGGGGACCACGCCGGCGCCGGCTCGTAGCGCTGCGTCGGCGGGCCGTACTGATCGGCCGGCGGGCCGTACCGGTCGGCGGGCCCGTACTGCTGGGTCGGCGGCCCGTACTGATCAGCGGGCGGGCCGTACGGTTGCGCGCCCGGCGGGCCGTACTGCGGGTCGTGACGCGGATCGGGCTGCGCGGCGTAGCGGGGATCGGGCTGCGGGGCGTAGCCGTCGTCGGGCCGTCCCCAGGGGTCGGGGGAGCCGCCGCCCGGTGGACCGAAGTTCGACATGAACGCCTCCTGCGTACGCCAGTGCTGAGAGGCCGGCCACCAACTGGGGACGCCGACGCCGTGGTCACCGTAGCGTGGACCCTCGATGAGCTCACGCCCCACGAGTGCGACGAACGCTGTCGATTCCGCGACGCCGCCGACACGCACCGCCCTGATCTGGACCGCACTCGTGCTGGTCTACCTGCTCTGGGGCTCGACGTACCTGGGCATCCGGGTCGCCGTCGAGTCCCTGCCGCCGCTCATCTCCGCGGCGATGCGGTTCGCCGGCGCGGCCGTGGTGCTCGCCGTGGTGCTGCGCCTGCGGCGCGGGCCCGGCGCGCTGCGGGTGCCCGTGCGCCGCGTCGGCTCCGCCGCGCTGATCGGCGTGCTGCTGCTCGCCGGCGGAAACGGACTGGTGGTGCTCGCCGAGTCGGGTCCGGCCGGCACCGCGGTTCCCTCGGGCGTGGCCGCGCTGCTGGTGGCCACCGTGCCGCTGCTGGTGGTGGTGCTGCGGACCGTGGGCGGGGACCGGCCCCGGCCGTGGACGTTCCTCGGGGTGGCGCTCGGGTTCGCCGGCCTCGTCGTGCTGGTGCTGCCCCGCGACGGCGTGGACGGCGTGCCGGTGGCCGGCGCGCTCACAGTGGTCGCGGCCGCCACCAGCTGGTCGGTCGGCTCGTACCTGTCCGGGCGGATCCGGATGCCCGCCGACCCGTTCGTGGCCACCGTCTACGAGATGCTGGCCGGCGCGGCGGTGCTCGCGCTCGTCGGCGTCGCCCGTGGCGAGCTGCGCGGCTTCAGCTTCGCCGAGGTGACCGGGCGGTCCTGGGCGGCGCTGGCGTACCTGATGGTGGCCGGTTCGCTCGTCGCCTTCACCGCGTACGTCTGGCTGCTCGCGCACGCGCCGATCTCCCTGGTCTCCACGTACGCGTACGTGAACCCGGTGGTCGCGGTGGCGCTCGGCGCGCTGTTCGTCGCCGAGCCGATCACCTCGCAGGTGCTGCTGGGCGGTGCGATCATCGTGGTCGGCGTGGCGGTGGTGGTGAGCACCGAGCGACCCCGCCGGTCCCCGCCACCAGCCGTCGACGGGGCAGCCGGGGAACCCGCCGGGCGGTAGCGTCCCGCCCGTGTCGGCGCTGCTGATGACAGGGGCCGCGCTGGTGGGCGCGTCGGCCGGGTGGGTGGCCGTACCGGTCGGCCGGTCGTTCGTCACAGTTCCCGCCGGCGGCGCTCCGCGCCGGGGCGCGTTCGCGCTGGCCGGCGCCGTGACGTTCGGCGGGCTCGCCGCCACCCGGGCCGCCGACCCGGCGCTGCCCGCGCTGCTGCTGGTCGCCGCCGTCGGGCTGGCGCTCGCGGTCACCGACGTGACAGCGCTGCGGCTGCCCGACCCGCTCGTCGGCATGGTCGCGCTCGGCGGCGGGCTCGGCCTCACCGCTGCCACGGCGGCGACCGGCGAACCGCGCCGCCTGGCCGTCGCGGTGGCCGGGGCCGCGCTCTCCTTCCTCGGGTACGCGCTGCTGGCGCTGCTGCCCCGGGCCCGGCTCGGCTTCGGCGACGTGAAGCTCGCCGCCGCGCTCGGGTTGCCGCTGGGCTGGCTCGGCTGGCCGGCGCTGCGCCTCGGGCTGCTCCTGCCGCACGTGCTCGCCGGAGTCGCGGTGCTCGTCCTGCTCGCCGCCGGCCGGGTACGCCGGGACACGCCGGTGCCGTTCGGCCCGGCGCTGCTCGGCGGCGCGTGGCTCGCCGCCGTCCTCACCTGAGGCGTGCCTGGTCAGATCAGCCGGAGCTGGTGGTCCTTCGGGCGGCGGGGCTCGGTCGCGTCCAGCCGCTCGAACAACGCCGGGTCGATCACGTCGAGGAACGGCGACGGGCGGGTGTCGCGTTCCGCGCCGTGCCGGGCACGGCGGCCCGCGTGGCTGACGTAGAGCCGGTCCTGCGCCCGGGTCAGCCCGACGAAGAACAGCCGCCGCTCCTCGGCCACCGCGTCGTCGTCCGGCTCGCTTCCGGGCCAGCGCAGCGGCAGCAGCCCGTCCTCGGCCCCCACCAGGAACACCACCGGGAACTCCAGGCCCTTCGCGGCGTGCAGCGTCAGCAGCGTGACCGCCTCGGCGCGCGGGTCCAACGCGTCCACCTCCGCGCCGGTGGCGAGCTGGTTGAGGAACAGTTCCAGGTCGTCGTCGCAGCGCCGGGCCAGCGGGGTGAGCAGGTCCACCGCCGTGCGGACGTCCTCGGGGCGTACCGCGCCGGAGCCGTCGAGCGTCGGCACCGCGAAGCGCTCGGCCAGGATCTGCCCGGCCTGGCGTACCCGGGCGGCGAGCGAACCGTCCAGACCGGCGTGGCGCAGCTCGCGGGCGATGGCCGGCACGCCGGGACGGTCCCGCAGCCGGTCGTGCGAGCGCTTCTGCACCGGGATGTTCGCCCGGGCCAGCGCGTCCACGATCGGCGCGGCCTGCGCGTCCGTGCGGTACAGCACCGCGATGTCGGAGAAGGACAGCGACGTGGTCCGCCCGTCGATCCGCCCCGAGTCCAGCGAGCGGTGGGACAGGCCACCGACCAGCTCGTCCACGGTACGGGCCACGAAGTCGGCCTCGTCGTACGGCGAAGCCGCCGCGTACCGGCCGACCAGCGGCGCCTCCGGGTCGAGCCGGGCCGGGTCGAGCCGACGGCCCCGCACCAGCGACGACGGCGCGATGGCCTGCACCGCGGCGGCCAGGATCGGCGCCGAGGAGCGGTAGTTGCGGTTCAGCCGGACCAGCCGCGCGTCGGTGAAGTCCTGCGAGAAGCGCAGGAAGTAGCCCACGTCCGCGCCCCGGAACGAGTAGATCGCCTGGTCCGGGTCACCGATCGCGCAGAGGTTCCCGTCCGGCGGGCTGAGCAGCCGCAGCAGGTCGTACTGCACCGCGTCGACGTCCTGGTACTCGTCGACGAAGATCCACTTCCACCGCTCGCGGTACTCGCGGACCAGCTTCCGGTCCCCCTTGAGCAGCGACACCGGCAGCGTCAGCAGCTCGTCCAGGTCGACCAGGTCCCGCTTGCGCAGCAACGCCGCGTACCGCTCGTCGTCGTCACCGGCCTCCGCGCGCGCCGCCGCCCGGTCCGTGTCGTCGGCGATCCGGAAGTCCGCCGGCAGCCCCGCCGCCGCCGCGTTCTCCCGCAGCACGGTCAGGCCGAGCGAGTGGAACGTGCCCACAGTGACGTCCTCGGCGACCGGGCCGAGCAGCCCGTCCAGCCGGTGCCGCAGCTCCTCGGCCGCCCGCCGGGTGAACGTGATCGCCAGGCACTGATCGGGGAAGACGTTCAGCTCCGCGCACAGGTACGCGATCCGGTGGGTGAGCGTGCGGGTCTTCCCGGTGCCCGGACCGGCCACGATCAGCAGCGGACCACCGGGCGCGGACGCGGCCACCCGCTGCATGGCGTCCAGCCGGTCCAGCAGGCCGGTGCCGACCTCCTCCATCCCGGCGAGCATCGGCTCGAACGGCTCGTGCGGGGACGGCGGCGTCGCGATCGGAGGCGCGGGCGGCGGCGTCCGCTTCGGCTCCGGCCGGACCGCCGCCGGGCGCTTGGCCTTCGGCTTCGGCGCCGGCTCCGCGGGCTTCCGCTGCGCGGGCACCGGTACGTCGAACAGCGTCTCCTGCCCCGCCCCGGCGCCCGGGCCGCCCAGCTCCGCCGGGTCGAACAGCGTGATCACGCCGTACTCCCCGTCGGAGCCCGGCACCCGGCGCACGTCGCCGCGGCGCAGCCGGCCGATGCCCTCCGCGAGCAGCTCGCCGCCGACCCGGTCGATCTCCTCCACCGGGGTACGGGTCAGGATCTCCAGCTCCGGGCCGAGCGCGGCGACCAGCTCGTTGAGCTTGCCCTCGACCTTCTTCGACCGCGCGCCGACCCGGTTCAGCTCGCCCAGGATCTCGGCCAGCGGCACCAGGTGGGTCACCTCGCGCGCGTGCGCCGGACGGTGCCCCTCCGGCCGGTCCGCCAGCTCCTCCACCCGGCTGAGTACGCCCACGGTGAGCGGCTTGCCGCACTCCGGGCAGCGTCCGCCCGCCTCACGGGTCCGCTGCGGCGACCAGTTCACCCCGCACAACCGGTGCCCGTCGGCGTGGTACTTGCCCTCCTCCGGGAAGAACTCGACAGTTCCGGCGAGCCCGTCCCCGGTGCGCAGCGCCTCGCGGATCGCGAAGTAGTCACGGTCGGCGGTGAGGACCGTCGCCTCCCGGGCCAGAGCCGGCGGCGAGTGCGCGTCCGAGTTGGACACCAGCTGATAGCGGTCCAGGC
>NZ_JAGPXV010000495.1:0-4625 GCF_018070405.1 Micromonospora sp. D75 | reverse complement strand
GGAGTACGGCGTGAAGCTCGTCCGCGACACCTGGCTGATCTTCCAGCAGGAGGCCGGCCTGATGGTGCGCAACCCGGTGATGGTGGCGTTCAGCCTGGCCCAGCCGATCACCTACCTGATCCTCTTCGCGCCGTTCCTCAAGGTGGTGATGGTCGACCGGGGCGCCTCGACCTACGCCGACGCGTACCGCATCTACGTACCCGGCCTGTTCGTGGCGATGGGCCTGTTCGGCGGCCTGTTCGCCGGTTACGGGCTGCTCAGCGCGCTGCGCGCGGGCATCATCGACAGGTGCCGGGTGACGCCGGTGAGCCGGACCGGCCTGCTGCTGGGCCGGGCGCTGATGCACGTGTGCCTCAACGTGGTGCAGGCCATGGTGGTCACGCTCGTGGCGCTGCCGTTCGGCCTGCGGGTGCACCTGGCGAACCTGCTGGTGTCGTACGCGCTGCTGTCGGTGATGGTGCTGCTGAGCACCTCGATCTCGTACGACATCGCGTTGCTGGTCCGCAACGAGAACAGCCTCGGCGTGCTGGTGAACACCGTCGGGCAGCCGGTGTCGCTGCTGGCCGGCGTGCTCATCCCGCTCGTGCTGGCGCCGATGTGGATCCAGCGGGTCGCGGTGTGGAATCCGTTCGCCTGGGCCACCGACGGCATGCGGGCGCTGTTCGCCGGCCAGATCACCCAGAGCGTGGTCTGGCAGGGCGCGCTCATCATGTCCGGGCTGGCCGCGGCGAGCCTGTTCTGGTCGTCGCGGCTGTTCAACCGCGACGTCTCCTGACCGAGCGTACATCGAGCATTGTCTCAGCGTGGCGGGCGCTCTAGCCTGATCGTGTCCCCGCCCGGCGGCCGGTACGCCGCCGGCGCGGCCGTGACGTGTGTCAGCTGAGGAGGCGACTCGTTTGGGTGCCGACAACTTCCGCGCGACGCTGGCGGCCGACATGGAGCTGGGCGCGGGCAACGTGCTGCTCCGGCTGGCCGAGCACGGCGCCGACATGGACATGCCCCGGGTGACGTTCGACGTCGACGTCGACGGCATCCCCGCCTGGACGCCGCTGTCGCTCGCCACCCTGACCGAGCGGGTCGCGGCGCGGGCGGCGTGGTTCCGGGCGCGCGGCGTCCGCCGGGCCGACCCGATCGCGGTGTACGTGACCTCGGCGCCGGACGTGTTCCTCAACTTCCTGGCGCTGACCTGGCTCGGCGCGATCCCGGCGCTGATGAACGGCAACATGCCGATCGAGCTGGCGGCCGAGTTCGTGCGGCGGCTGCGCGCCGCCGGGGTGGTGGTCGACGCCGACCACGCCGCCCTGGCCGGGCACGACCTCGGCGCGCCGGTCCTCGGCGACGCGGCGCAGACCGGCGCGGGCGACCCGGCGCAGGCCCCGCCGCACCACCGGCACCACCCGCAGGACCCGGTGGTCATCACCCACTCCTCGGGCACCACCCGGGTGCCGGCGGCGATCGTCCACTCGCACCACGGCCTGTTCGCCGCGATCCGCGCGGTCCGGCTCACCGAGTCCCGGCCGTACGGCGAGGTGCGGGAGATGTCCGCGCTGCCGGCCGCGCACGCCGCCGGCATCATCACGCTCAACCAGGCGCTCTGCAACGGCTACCAGCTGCTGTGCCTGTCCGCGCAGGGCGGCCCGTTCGCGCGCAGCGCCGAGACGATCCTCTCCGCGATCGAACGGTGGCGCCCCACCGGCGTCTTCGGCTTCGCGGTGACCTGGTCCGAGCTGGCCCGGGTCGACCTCACCACCCGCGACCTCAGCTCGGTGCGCAACTGGTTCAACACCGGAGACTGCGCGCACGAGTCGCACGTACGCCGGCTGGTCGCGGTCGGCAGCCATCCCACGTACACCCGCGACGGCATGGTGGACGCCCCCGGCTCGAAGTTCGTCGACATGCTCGGCTCCACCGAGATGGGGCACGGCGCGTTCCGGATCACCCACCGGCTGGGCAGCGACCGGTACGACCGCTGTGTCGGCAAGCCGTACCCGTTCGCCGAGATCGTGCTGCTCGACGTGGAGACCGGTGAGGAGGTAGCGCCGGGGCAGGTGGGGCACGTCGGCCTGAAGTCGCCGACGCTGGCGCTCGGGTACTGGAACGACTCGGTCACCACGTACCGCACCCGGCTGGGCGGTTACTACCTCACCGGCGACCTGATGTACCGCGACGAGGCCGGCGACTACCACCACGTCGACCGGGCCAGCGACGCGGTCGACCTGGGCGGCGGGACCTGGCTGTACACCGCGCTGTCCGAGGAGCGCGTCCTGCGGCACTGCCCGGACGTCCGTGACTGCACTGTGGTCGCGGCGGCGGCCGAGGACGGCACGACCGTCACCGACGTGCTGCTCCTGCTCGCCGAGGACGCGGATCCGGCGCGTGACCGCACCGACCGGGTCCGGGCCGCGCTGGGCCCCGCGGTGGCCGCGACGCTGCGCCGGGTGGTGACCATCCCGGACGACGACGTGGTCATGGGACCCACCGGCAAGGTCCGCAAGTTCCTGATGCGACAGCGCCTGCTCGCCGGCGCCGCGGCGCCCGGCGCCGGCTGAGCGGGGGAGATCGACACCTGGCGCGGCCGTGCCAGAATCTGGCCGTGTCCTACCTCCCCTCGCAGCCGTACCCGCCGATGCACGGCGTCGTCCCGCTGATCGCCTACCCGCACCCGATCGCCCCGCCGCCGGGCTGCGGAGTGCTCGTGGTCTCGGTGAACCGGGGGCCGTACATGATTCCCGCGCCGGTCACCAGCCGCTTCAAGATCGACCGCCAGGTGGTCGCGATCCCGGGCGAGGGCACGTGGCACGTCGCCGTCCCGGCCGGCGGGCACGACGTCCGCTACACCGACTTCATGGGCGTCCCGCTGATGACCACGTCGCTCATGGTCCAGCCGGGAGCCGCCCACCACCTGGTGTTCCGCTTCGGCGGTTGGCGCAACCGGGTGCACGACGGGTACGGCACCGACGTGACGCGGTTCGGCCTGTGGTCGAACTACTCGGTCGCCCTCGTCACGCTCGTCGTCGGCGGGCTGGCCTGCTGCGGCGTGTTCGGGGTGATGCTGGGCTCGACCGGGTAGCGGTGCCCGGCGCGGGCCCGGCCTTGATCCGGAAAGCCGCCGAAACTTCCGGTCACCATCGCTTACTCGGCTCGTTCAAGAGACCTCCGGCAGGGCTGCGACAGCCTCACCCGGCAGCGCTAAGCCCTATTTGTGCTACTTCGGGTTTCCACAACATTTCCGGAACTTGTTGACACGGAGAAATGAGCCTCCAATACTGTGGCCATCGGCGTATCTCGATTGACGTCGATGTCCGTCCACCGCCGTGGCGCGCAGTCGCCCGTCCCGCCGTCCACCAGCGGACGGCCACATGCGGCTCGTGCCACCCGGCTGGCCGCGCCAGCCGGTCACAGGGAGGAAACCCGTCCATGAACGACGCCCCCGTCCGCACGGGCAACCGCAGGCGCGGACGCCTCCGGATGCTCTTCGGCGGCGCCTGTGCCGTGGCGCTGATCGCCGCCGGGACGACGGCGGTCACGTCCGGCCCGGCCTACGCCGACACCACCGTCACGTCGAACTCGACCGGCACCAACAACGGCTACTTCTATTCCTTCTGGAAAGACAGTGGCAACGTCTCCATGACCATGGGCAACGGTGGTCAGTACAGCACCCAGTGGAGCAACATCAACAACTTCGTCGCCGGCAAGGGCTGGAACCCGGGCGGCCGCCGCACGGTCAGCTACTCCGGCAGCTTCAACCCGTCCGGCAACGCGTACCTGACGCTCTACGGGTGGACCCGCAACCCGCTCGTCGAGTACTACATCGTCGACAGCTGGGGCAGCTGGCGCCCGCCGGGCAGCGGCTACATGGGCTCGGTGTCCTCCGACGGCGGCACGTACGACATCTACCGCACCCAGCGGGTCAACGCCCCCTCGATCGAGGGCACGCGGACGTTCTACCAGTACTGGAGCGTCCGGCAGTCGAAGCGCGTGGGCGGCACCATCACCGCCGGCAACCACTTCGACGCCTGGTCCCGCTACGGCATGAACCTCGGTTCGCACGACTACCAGATCCTCGCCACCGAGGGCTACCAGAGCAGCGGCAACTCCAACATCACGATCGGCGGGACCAGCGGTAACCCGACCACCCCGCCGCCGAACAACGGCGGCTGCACGGTCAGCGTCAGCCGGGCCGAGGAGTGGGGCGACCGGTTCAACGTGACCTTCTCGGTCAGCGGCACCAGCAACTGGGTCGTCAGCATCCAGACCCAGGGCGGCCAGAGCCTGCAGAACAGCTGGAACGCCTCGGTCAGCGGCACCAGCGGCACGCTCACCGCGCGTCCCAACGGCAACGGCAACAACTTCGGCATCACGCTCTACAAGAACGGCAACAGCAACACGCCCACCGCGAGTTGCTCAGCCGCCTGAACCCTCTTCCGGGGAGGGGGTGCCACGCCAGGCGCGGCACCCCCGTTTTCGTGTGCGCGGACGGCCGCGGTGGCGGCCGACACACCTGGGCAGAAACTTGATTCATTCCAAAAGACCGGGCTAAGGTCGTCGCATGACGGCCGACTTCGAGACGCAGCTCCGGGCGGTCTCGTTGCGGGTGACCCGGCCCCGGCTGGCGGTGCTCGCCG
>NZ_JAGPXV010000494.1:0-4633 GCF_018070405.1 Micromonospora sp. D75 | reverse complement strand
GCGTGCCCGCCGCCGTCAACCCGGCCACCGGCCGCCGCTGGAAAGGCGTCTACACCCCGGACGTGGTGGCGCTCGGTGAGGGGCCGACGTCCTGGGCGGACTACTTCAACCAGCAGAAGCGCTGGGCCGCCGGGATCTGCGAGATCCTGCTCCGCCGCGAGATGCGTACGCCGCGCGACCTGCCGTCGCGCCGTCGCTGGCAGTACCGCCTGCTCCAGTTCTACTACCCGAGCGTCGCGGTGAGCCTGCTGCTGGGCAACGCCGCCACCGCGCTCTACCTGCTGACCGGCGTCGACGCGGGCCGGCTCGACCCGCAGGTGTGGGCGACGCTGTGGGGCGCCACCGTCGGCACCTGGTTCCTGCTCTGGCTCTGGCTGCGGCGCTTCAACATCGCCCCGCACGAACGCGAGGAGGTGGGCATGGCCGGCATGGCGCTCGCCCTGTTCGCCGGGCCGGTCTACGTGGCCGCGGCGGCCGGCGCGCTGCTGCGCCGCCGGCTCGGCTTCGTGGTGACCGCCAAGGGGGCGCTGCGCACTGTGGAGTCCCTGCGTACGTTCCGGCTGCATCTGTGCTGGGCGCTGGCGGCGGCCGGGCTGCTCACGGCGAGCTTCGCGCTCGGCCACGACTATCCGCTGCTGCGGATCTGGCCGGCGCTGACGCTGCTGACCGGGCTCGCGCCACCGCTGATCGCCTGGGTGGAGGGCCTGCGGGACCGCCGGCGCCGGTCGGCGGAGGCGGCGTGGAAGCAGCCGACGGCTGAGGGCGGTGTCCCGTGCTGAGGCCGACCGCGCCCCGGGTGGGCCTCGCGCTGGCCGGGTTGCTGCTGCTCGCGTACGCCTTCGTGGTGGCGCCCGGAGCGTGGCGCGACCCGGGCACGGGCGCATCGGCGCACGGGCGCGTCCCGGCGACGCCGCAGGCGAGCGCCGGCGCGCCGGGCGGCGGCCTGTTCCCCCCGGCCGGGCAGGCGTTCTTCGGGGTGATGACCGACAAGGGACCGCACGACTTCGCGCCGGTCGACCGGTTCGTCGAGGCGGCCGGGCGGGCGCCGCAGGTGATGCTCTTCGGCGCCGACTGGGCGTCGGCCGAGTTCGACCGGAGCCTGTTCGACCGGATCGCCGAGCGGGGCATGATGCCCATGCTCGGCTGGGAGCCGTGGGACCACACGGTCGACCTGGCGGCCCGGCGCACCGGCCTGGCGGTCCGGCAGATCGACCGGCTCCGGGCCACCCAGCCGGACTACCGGCTGGACCGGATCGCGCGCGGCGACTTCGACGCCTACCTGCGGTCCTGGGCCGAGGGGGTCCGGTCGCTCGGCTACCCGGTCGCGATCCGCTTCGCGCACGAGATGAACGGCGACTGGTATCCGTGGTGCGAGCGGGCCAACGGCAACCGCCCCGGTGACTACGTGCGGGCCTGGCGGCACGTGCACGACCTCTTCGCCCGGGCCGGCGCCACGAACGTCACCTGGGTGTGGAGCCCGAACGCCCGCTGGGACAAGACGACAGCCGGGCTGACCGGGCTCTACCCGGGTGACGACTACGTCGACTGGGTCGGCGTCACCGGCTACTACGGCACCGGCGCGTTCACCAAGACGTACTGGTCGTTCGACCAGATCTTCGGCCCGACCATCGCCGAGATCCGCAAGGTCACCCGCAGGCCGCTGGTGGTCACCGAGACCGGCGCCGCCGACACCGCCGGACGCAAGGCCCGGTGGATCCGGGAGACGTTCGGCTCCCTGCCCCGGTACCCGGACCTGATCGGGCTGATCTGGTTCGAGGTGGACAAGGAGCAGGACTGGCGCATCGCCGGGTCACCCGCCGCGGCGACCGCGTTCGCCGAGGCGGTGGGCGGCGCGCGCTACGACGTGACCTGGTCGGCGACATCGAGGCCGCGCGCCGGGCCCTGACCCACCCTCCATGTCGGACGGTGCCGCTACTCTCCACGATCATGGATGAGAGAGAGCAGTTCCGGCGGGCGGCGATCGCGCAGGGCGTGCCCGAGGGCGAGGTGGCCCGCTTCGCGGAGCTGATCCGGTTCCGGATCCACGCCTGGCGGCGTGAGGACGGCGTGCACGCCGGGCGGCGGGGCGGGCGGCCGCGGCTGCCGGTGGGCGTGCCGTGGCCCACGTGCCCGGAGGGCTCTCCGTTGCCGTTCCTGCTCCGGCTCGACTGCGCGGCGCTGCCCCGGGTGCCCGACCTCGCCCTGCCGGCCGACGGCACGCTGCTGTTCTTCCTCGACCAGGAGGGCGCACAGGACGTCTGCGGCATCGAGAACGAGAAGGCGTACGCGCGGGTCGTGTACGTCCCGGCCGGCGCCGAGACGGTGGACGGTGTGGACGTCCTACCCGCCGGGACCGACCTGGGCCGTTTCCTCGCCCCCGAGCACGAGATGTACGCCGGGCTCCAGGCGGAACTGCCGGACTGGCTGGACCGCTCGGAGGAGTGGCTGTGCGACACCCAGATCAAGCTGCTGCGCGACCTGCCGCACCGCAAGGAGATGGGCGCGCTGCTCGAGCAGCTCTGGCCGGAGCGGGACGGGTGGATTCAGCACGACGTCTTCGTCGGCGGCTACACCATCTCGGCGCAGGATCCGCCCGAGACGTTCATGACGGACCGGGAGCGGATGCAGCAGGCGAGCTCCCTGCCCCGCGCGGAGCGGCTGGTGGCTCAGTACGAGGAAGAGCAGCGGGTGGTGCGCGAGTGGGTGCCGCTGGCCCAGTTCGGCGTACCGGACGAGGAGTACGTCAACGCGCGGTTCCTGATCCGCCACGACGACCTCGCCGCCGGGCGGTTCGACGGGGTGCTGTCCTTCTGCGAGTTCACCGAGTGACAGCCGGGCCGGTTCAGCGTGCGGACCGCCCGCAGCGCCGCCTCCACGTCCTGCCCGCCGCCCGCGCGGACCGGTGATTTCGCCGATGCGCGCCGCGCCGAAGGCATCGATGCTGACCCATGTCGATGTAATTCCGGCGCAAGGAGTGACCGACGTGCCCACCACCATCCGTTCCCGTACCCCCGTCCGTGCCCTGGCCCGGTTCGCCGTGGCGGCGCTGCTCGCCACCGGCGGCGCGCTCGCCGCCCCGGTCGCGGCGAGCGCCGCCAGCCCCTACGAGCGCGGCCCGGCGCCCACCAGCGCCATCCTGGAGGCCAGCCGCGGCCCGTTCGCCACCTCGTCGATCAACGTCTCCTCGCTGAGCGTGACCGGCTTCGGCGGCGCGCTGCTGTTCCACGGGCCGCCCGGCGCCGGCCGCAGCGCCCTGCTGGCGTACGCCCGCCGGTGGGCGACGGGACGCACGGTGCTCACCGGCGCCGGCCTGGCCGACGAGTCGACGCTGCCCTACGCCGGGCTGCACCGCCTGCTCGACCCGGTGCTGGACGCGGACACCGCGCTGCCGGTGCGGCAGCGCCGGCTGCTGCGCCGCGTGCTCGGCGGCGACGGCTGCCCGGCCGACCAGCGGCTGGCCCTCGCCGCGGCGGTCCGCTCCCTGCTCGCCGCCGTGGCCGCGGACCGGCCGCTGCTGTGCACGGTGGACGACCTCGACATCGGCGACCGGCAGAGCGCCTGGACGCTCGCCGTCGTGGCGCGCCGGCTGCGCCGGCTGCCGGTGGCGGTGCTGCTGACCGCCACCGCCCCGGCCACTGTCGACGGCGTGCCGGCGCACCGGTTGCGCCCGCTGGACGTCGACGAGTGCCACGCGATGCTCACCGACCGGGGGCACCGGCCGTCCGCGCCGGTGGCCGCCGCGCTGGCCACGCTCAGCGGCGGCAGCCCAGCGGCGCTGACCGACCTGGCCGGCAGCCTCACCCCGGCCCAGTGGCGGGGCGAGGCGCCGTTGCCCGGCACGCCGCCGGTGGACGGCGCGCTCGCCGCCGCGTACCGGGCCCGCCTGGACCGGCTGCCGGCGCCGACCCGGCGGATGGTGCTGCTCGCCGCGCTCGACGACGCCGCCGACCCGGGCACGCTGGTACGCGCCGCCTGGTCCGCCGGTCTGACCGTGGAAGCGCTCGCCCCCGCCGAGGCGGCCGGGCTGCTGCGGACCGGGCCCGGCGGGGTGACGTTCCCGCACCCGCTCGCCCGCACGATGATCACCGCCGTCGCGCCGCTGGCCGACCTGCGCGCGGCGCACCTGCTGCTGGCCGGCACGCTCGCCGGCGGCCCGCTGGGCCGCGCGCTGCGCCACGCCACCGCCCCCGACGGCCCGGCCGACGTGCTCGCCGCCGAACTGACGGCGGCGGTGGACGGGGCGTCCGACCGCGCCGCCGCGGCCGCCGCGCTGCGCCGCGCCGCCGAGCTGACCGCCGATCCCGGGCGGGCCGCCGAACTGACGGTGGCGGCGGCCCGCTGCGCCTGGACCGCCGGCGACCCGGACCAGGCCCGGGGGCTGCTACGGCACCTGACCGCCGCGCCGCCCGCACAGGACCGGGCCGACCTGCTCCGTGGCGAGATGCAGCTGCGCTGCGACGCGCCCGCCGCCGCGGTCGCCACGCTGCTGGCCGCCGCCGACGCGGTCGCGCCGGCCGACCGGCGCTCCGCCCTGCTCGCGCTGGTCCGCGCGGGCGAGGCCATCTGCGTCACCGGCGACCAGTTCCGCTACGCCGAGGTGGCCCGCCGCGCGGAGGCGCTGCGGCGGCCCGGC
>NZ_JAGPXV010000493.1:0-4636 GCF_018070405.1 Micromonospora sp. D75 | reverse complement strand
CCTGGTCGGCTGGGTCGCCTCGGTGTGGCTGGGGCTGCTCGCCCTGCTCGCGCTCACCGGCCTGCTCGGCGCCACCCGCTGCCGCCGCGTCGCGCTGGCCGGGCTGCTCGCCAGCATCGGCGGGATGGTGCTGATGCTGCCGTTCGCCGGGCTGGCCGAGCAGACGCCGGTGTTCGGCGTGACCGCGCGCGGCATCGTGCTGTTCGGCGCCACGCTCTACAGCGTGGGCTGGTTCCTGACCGGCTGGTCGGTGGCCCGGTCCGGGATGTTCTCCTACGGCGACGGGACCATGCTGATGATCGCCGCCCCGCTGCTCGGCCTGGGCGGCGCGCTGATCGGCTCGCTGCAGACGTTCGGCGCGATCTTCGTGCTGGTCGCCGGCATCGGCATCGGCTACCGCAGCGGCCGCCTGGTGCCCGAGACGATCGCCCGGGACGCGGCGGCCGCCAGCGTCGCCGCCGCTCCGGTGCCGCCCGCGTCACCGAAGGGCCCACTCGGCGCCGGTTGACCGGTTCTTCAGCTGGGCGGTCGCCGTGAAGTAACTGACAGTTGCCTGGCGAGGTGGCCGGTAGGCGGCTTTCGTGGCAATCCTTGCCTTCATGCCGTCACCCAGGTCGCCGCTGTCGCGGCTGTTCACCGTGCTGCTGGCCGGCCTGCTCGCCGGGCTCGTCCTCGCGGTCGCCGCGCTTCCCGCCGGACTGCTCGGCGGGTTCGCCGCCCGGGCGGCGCTCGGCGCGTACGCGGACCTGCCCGACGCGCTGCGCACGCCGGCGCAGCCGCAGCGTTCCTACCTCTACGCCAACGACGGCAAGACGCTGATCACCACGTTCTACGACGTGAACCGCACCGACGTGTCGCTGGACGAGATCGCCCCGGTGATGCGGCAGGCGATCATCGCGGCCGAGGACCGGCGGTTCTACTCGCACGGCGGCGCGGACCTGCGCGGCATCGCCCGGGCGCTGGTGGCGAACGTCAAGGGCGGCGGCACCGAGCAGGGCGGCTCCACGCTGACCATGCAGTACGTCCGCAACGTGCTCAAGACCGACCCGAACCGCACGCCGGCGGAGCGGCAGGCCGCCACCGAGCAGACCGTCGGGCGCAAGCTCCAGGAGATCCGGTACGCGAACGCGCTGGAGCAGTCGCTGTCCAAGGACGAGATCCTCAACCGCTACCTCAACATCGCGTACTTCGGCTCCGGCGCGTACGGCGTCGCCGCCGCCAGCCAGCGCTACTTCGGCAAGGCCCCGGCCGACCTGACGCTGGGCGAGGCGGCGCTGCTGGCCGGTCTGGTCCAGTCGCCGGAGGCGTACAGCCCGATCGACGGCGACCTCGACCAGGCGCTGGCCCGCCGGGCGTACGTGCTGGACGCGATGGCCGAGACCGGCGCGATCACCGCCCAGCAGGCCGCGGCGGCGAAGGCGCAGGCGCCCACGCTGCGCCCGACCGCCCAGCCCAACGGCTGCACCGCCACCGCCCAGGGGCACGACGACTGGGGCTTCTTCTGCGACTACCTGCGCCGCTGGTGGCTCACCCAGCCCGCGTTCGGCGCCACCCCCGAGGAGCGCGAGCAGGCGCTGCGCCGGGGCGGCTACCGCGTCGTCACCACGCTGGATGCGAAGATCCAGCAGACCGCGCAGGAGCAGGCCACCAAGGTCTACGGGTACGGCAACAAGCGCGCGCTGCCGATCGCCGCGGTCGAGCCCGGCACCGGCCGGGTGCTTGCGATGGCGGTGAACCGGCACTACAGCCTCGACGCCAACCCGGACGGGCAGGCCAACCACCCGAACACGGTCAACCCGCTGATCTCCGGCGGCGCCAGCGTCGACGGCTACCAGGCCGGCTCGACGTTCAAGATGTTCACCATGCTGGCCGCGCTGGAGGCCGGCAAGCCGCTGTCCACCGGCTTCGACGCCCCGAGCCGGCTGCCCACCCGGTACGCCTCGGACGACGAGGGCAACTGCGACGGCACCTGGTGCCCGGCGAACGCCAACCCGCAGTGGATGGACGGCTACCGGATGATGTGGGACGGCTTCGGCCGCTCCGTCAACACGTACTTCGTCTGGCTGGCCGAACAGGTCGGCGAGGACAAGGTGGTGGAGATGGCGCAGCGCCTCGGCATCACCTTCCGGGCCGACTCCGACGCCACGTTCGCCCGCGACCACGCCGCCGACTGGGGCGCGTTCACGCTCGGCGTGGCCGCCACCACCCCGCTCGACCTGGCGAACGCGTACGCCACGGTGGCCGCCGAGGGCACGTACTGCACGCCGCTGCCGGTGGTCTCGGTGACCACGCCCGACGGCGGGACCGTCGACGTGGGGCAACCGGAGTGCAAGCGGGTCCTCGACCCGGACGTGGCCCGGGCCGCGACCGACGCGGCCCGCTGCCCGGTTGGCCAGCAGTCGGCGTTCGGGCAGTGCAACGGCGGCACCGCCACCGCCGTCGACTCGATCGTCGGCCGCCCGGTCGCCGGCAAGACCGGCAGCTCGGAGCGGAACGCCACGGAGACGTTCGTCGGGTACACCCCGCAGGTCGCCGTGGCCGGCATCGCCGCCAACCCGGACGACGTCACCGACCTGGTCGGCTCCGCCGTGCAGGCGAAGGTGATCGACGCGGTCGCGCGGACCATCAGGACAGCGGTCACCGGCAAGCCGGTGGCCGACTTCACCGCGCCGAGCCGGGCGCTGGTCGGCGACCCGCAGCGTCCGCAGCCGCCCCGGCGGACCGAGCCGGACCGCCGCGAGCAGCGCGAGGACCGCGAGCTGCCCTCCGACGTGCTGCGCTGGCTGCGCGACCGCGGGTAAGGAAGGGCCCCTTCTTAACGCCTCCGGTAGTAAAGGGGCCCCTTCTTAACGCCGCCCCCCCACGGCGCGCGGCCACCCGCCGCCTGGGTAGCCCCGGGCCGCCATGATCACGTCCTGGCACCAGGTCCACCGGTCCAGCACCGCCACCCGGCCGGTCAGGCGGGCCACCGCCACGGTCCGGGCCATCGCCGCCGCGCGCACGGTTGCCTCCAGCGCCGGATGGACGGTACGGCCGAACAGCGCCAACCCGTCGGCCCGGCCGAGCGCCCGGGCCAGCCGGTTCCACAGTGGCCTCCCACCGGCGTTCTCGAAGTACCGCGCCCGGACACCTCGCCGGCGCAGCCGCTCGGCCAGCGCCTTCGCCTGGTTGGTCCTGCCGGAGCCGTCGACGCCGAGCAACGCGATCATCACAGGTCGGGCCACGCACCCGGATGGTGGCGGCGATCATCAACGGCCGCTGATGATCGACTTGTGATCGACCGGTGACGCCGGGCGACAGGCTTGGGCTCGCCTTCCGGCACCACGGAAGGCGTACCCGAATCGAGGAGGCGTCCATGGAGAAGGCCACGATCGAGCAGGCCGGCAAGAAGAAGCTCTCGCTGAAGGTCCGCAAGCTGGAGCGGCTGGAGACCACCGTCATCCGCGAGAGCAACGGCGCCTGATCCGCGCCGGCACCCCGGTCGCCGCCACCTACCGCGGCGGCCGGGGTGCCGCTTCCCCTCTTCCGCCGAGCGTTAGTGAGGTTGCGGTCCCATGCTCAAGCCGCGCGTCAAGAGTGTCCACGAGCCCTACACGCTGCCGGGGAACCGGCTGATCATCGGTCTGATGCAGTACGGCGTCGCGTCGGAGATCCAGGACGACGAGGACGGCACGATCGCCCGCATCCTGACGTTGCTGGACGGCACCCGGTACGTGTGGGAGGTCTGCGCGGACCTCGCCGAGACGCACCCGGGCATCGACGAGGGCAGCGTCCGCGAGGTGGTGGACCAGCTCATCGCGCAGGGCTTCGTCGAGGACGCGGCGGCCCCGCTGCCCGACGGGTTCACCGCGGAGGCCGCGCAGCGCTACGACCGGGCCCGGCACTTCTACGCCTGGATCGACACCCAGCCCCGCAGCTCGCCCTTCGAGGTGCAGGCGCGTATCGGGCGGGCGCGGGTCTCCGTACTCGGTCTCGGCGGCACCGGCACGGCGGTCGCGGCCGGACTCGTCGCCAGCGGCGTCGGCGGCCTGCACTGCGCCGACTTCGACGTGATCGACCAGCCGAACCTGACCCGCCAACTGCTCTACACCGAGAGCGACCTCGGCCAGCCGAAGGTGAAGGTCGCCGTGGACCGGCTGCGGGCGATGAACTCGCACGTCGACGTCACCGGGGAGGAGTGCCGGGTCCGCTCCGCCGACGACCTGGTGCCGCTGATGAACGGGCGGGACGCCTTCGTCCTCTGCGCGGACCGGCCCGTCGACCAGATCCAGGACTGGACGAACGAGGCGGCGCTGCGTACCGGCACGCCGTGGTTCATGGCGCTCTACACCGGGCCGATGACGGTCGTCGGCTCGTTCCTCCCGGGCCGCACCGGGTGCTACACCTGCCTGCGGCGTCGGCCGGACAAGCACGAGATCCAGACCGACGGCACGCCGCTGCGCGGCGGGGAACGACCGAACGCGGTGATCGCCGCCACCGCGAACGTGACCGGTCACCTCTGCGCGCTGGAGGTGCTCTACCACCTCGGCGGGCTGCCCCAGCAGGTCGCCGGGCGGGTCTTCCACCAGAACGCCGCGCGCTGGGACCACCACTACTTCATCGACGTGCCGCGGGACCCGGACTGCCCCTCGTGCGG
>NZ_JAGPXV010000492.1:0-4663 GCF_018070405.1 Micromonospora sp. D75 | reverse complement strand
CGGTGCCGTCCGCGCCGACCAGCAGCGACGCGAACGGCCGCTCGCCGGACGCGCCGGCCCGGTCGGCGAGTTCCACGGCGCGGCGCAGGAACGCTTCGTCGTCGGGGGTCATCGGCTCTCCTGGTGGTCAGTCGGCGGCGATCTGCTCGACGGATCGGGCGGCGACGGCGCGCAGGACCGGGTCACCGCTGCGGGCGTACGCATCGCTCAGGGTGTCGATGAATTTGATCGCGTGCGCGTCCCCGGTGTCCAGCGCACGCGCCATGGCCTCGCCGAGTTCCGGCCCGGCGGCCGGTGGCAGGGCACGAGCCTCGACCGGGGCGTAGGCGGCGGTGACGGCGGCGGTCGCCGCCCAGGCGGCGGCCAGACTCGGCCGCCACAGCGGCGGCGGCAGGGCCGGCAGCGTCCGCAAAACGGCGTTCGGCGCGGTCGCCGCGTGCACGAGCATGACCGGGGCGGCGTACCCGTGGGTGCCGTGCCGCTGCACGGCGGCGTCGACGACCGCCGCGAGCCGGGTGGGCGCGTCGTCGGCCGCGTCGCCGGGCACCGCCGCCGCCACCGCCGGCCACCGGGTCAGGTCGGCCAGTTGCGCCAGGCGGGACCGGATGCCGAACCGCTGGTCGGGTACGCGCGGCACCGCGTCGAGCGCGGACCGCGCGTCTGTCACCGGGTACGGTCCGGTGCCTGGCGGCGCGAGTGGCTGCCAGCGGGCGGCCCAGTAGGCGAGCCCGTGGCCGAGTTCGGTGACCCGCGGTCCGGTCTCGGCGTCGAGCAGGGCGCGTACGGCGTGGCCGACGCGGATGACACCGTGGGTGGCGCCGGCGGCGATGCCCGGCAACAGGCGAGGCCACCAGCGGGCCAGCACGTCGCGCCACGGCTCGCCGGCCAGCTCGCGGTCGAAGAGGTCGAGCCAGTCGCCGGTACGCACCGGGTCGCCGAGCGGGTCGCGCCACTCCGCGGGTGCGATACGCCGGATGCCGCGCGGGCGTTCCTCCAGCCGGTCGGCGTACGCGTCGATCCAGCGGTGCACCGCCCGCCCGTGGCCGTGGCGCACCAGCGCCTCCGCGGCCATCGGCACGTGGTTGGACAGCCACCCGTCGCGCTCGGGACCGGTGTGGCGTACGCGCTCGTACGCCTCGTCGAGTACGGAGTTCAGCACGTCGGCAAGCGTCCGACCTGAAGTCCGGTTGACGTCAAGCGGCGCGGAACCGGCGGGGATCGGACGACGTCGAAGCGGCCATGAGACTTCGTGCTCTGCTTGTCGTCGCCCTGGCAGCTCTCGGCCTCGTCGTCGTCATGTCACCCCCGAAACCCGCGTGGGCGTGCTCGTGCGTCGGGTCCACCACCGAACAGGACGCCAACGCCGACAGCACCGTCGTCGGCACCGTCTCGCAGGTGACCGACAGGGCGATCCGGCTCACCGTCGAGTCCGTCGAGAAGGGCGGCGCCCAGGTCGGGAACAGCCTCACGCTGCGCGTCTCGCCCGGCGAGGCCGCCTGCGGCTACGCCTTCCGCCTCGGCACCCGGTACCGGGTGAACTCGTATGGTGGCGCCACCGGCGTGTGCGCCGGAATCCGCGAGCTGTCGAGCCCGGCGGCGGCCACCACGCCGTCCGTCGCCACGGCTGAGCGGACGCGGGCCGCGGGACCGCCTGCCTGGTGGATCGTCGGCGGCGCGACGGTGGCGGCGCTCGCCGCCGCCGGGCTGGTGGTGGCGGCCAGGCGGCGGACCGGACGCGGACAGCCCTGACGGCCGGTCAGGACAGGCGGCGGCGGATCCGCGCCATGTCCTCCTCGGGCAGCGCGTCGGCCACCAGCAGCCGGGGCAACAGCTCCGTCTCCAGCGTCGTGGCCCGGAACACCAGCGCCACCGTCACGTCGTGGCCGGGCCGGTGCACGACCTCGACCGGGTCGCCGGCCCCGACGCTGCCCGGCGTGACCACCCGCAGGTACGCCCCGGGCCGTACCTCCTCGGTGAACCGCTTGATCCAGCCGCGTTCGCCCAGCCACCCCTGGAACGTCCCGCAGGGGATGCGCGGGCAGGTGACCTCCAGCACCAGGTCCGGGCCGATCCGCCACCGCTCGCCGATCAGCGCGCCGTTGACGTCCAGCCCGCTGGTGGTCAGGTTCTCGCCGAAGCTGCCGTCGGCGAGCGGGCGGCCCAGCTCGGCCTCCCAGTGGTCGAGGTCCTCCCGCGCGTACGCGTAGACCGCCTGGTCGGTGCCGCCGTGGTGGGCCACGTCGTAGACCCGGTCGCCGGCCAGCCCGACATCGCCGGTGCCCTTCGGTCCGGGCGCGGTGACGGCGACCCGGCCGTCCACGGGCCGCTTGTCGATGCCGGTGGCCCCGATGCCCTTCCACGGGTTCGGTTGCGGTCGGCCCACGTTGACTGAGATCACCCTCATGACGGCGACGGTATGCGGCGCAGGGCCGGACGGGCCAGTCCATTCCCCCGGGCCGGGTGAACGGCGAGGCGGCGTGGCCTGCGTACGATGCGGGCCGGACATCCTCGTCGGGTGGTGGAGGTAGCCGCGGATGGCAGGCCAGCAGGACGGTTTCGCCCTCGGCGTGGACCTCGGGACCTCGAACACCGTGGCGGTGCTGCGCTGGCCGGACGGGCGGACCCGGCCGGTGCTCGTCGACGGCCATCCGATCCTGCCGTCCGGCGTGTACGCCGACGCGGACGGTCACCTGCACGTCGGGCGGGACGCGCAGCGCCTGGCGCAGGCCGACCCGGCCGGCTACGAGCCGAACCCGAAGCGCCGGGTCGACGAGGAGACCGTCGAGCTGGGTGGGCGGGCGTACCGGCCGGCGGAGCTGCTGGCCGCGACGCTGCGCGCGGTCGCGGACGCGGCGGTGGCGGCGGTCGGGATGCTGCCCCCGGCGGTGGTCACCCACCCGGCGGCCTGGACGCCGGCCCGCCGTCAGGTGCTGCACGACGCGCTGGAACTCGCCGGCTGGCCGGCCGCGGCCGAGCACACGCTGGCCGGGCCGATCGCGCCCGGCACCCGCCTGCTGCGCGAGCCGGTGGCCGCGGCGCGCTACTTCACGCAGGTGCTGCGCCGGCCGGTGCCGGTGGGCGGTTCGGTGGCGGTGTTCGACTTCGGCGGCGGCACGCTCGACGTGGCGGTGCTGCGCAACGAGGGCGCCGACCCGTGGGGCGACTCCGGCTTCCAGCTGGTCGCCACCGGCGGGATTCCCGACCTCGGCGGCCTGGACCTGGACGCGGCCCTGCTCGGGCGGCTCGGCGAGCTGGTCGGCCCGGCCCACCCGCGTGAGTGGGCCCGGCTGACCGAGGCGACGACGACCGCCGAGCGGCGGGACCGCCAGCAGCTCTGGGACAACGTGCGCGGCGCGAAGGAGATGCTGTCCCGGGCCATGGTGGCGCCGGTGGCCGTACCGGGGGTGGAGGCGGCGGTGCCGCTGCCCCGGGAGGACTTCGAACGCCTCGCCGCGCCGCTGCTGGCCCGGGCGGTGACGGAGACCCGGGAGGTGACCGCCGCCGCCGGGCTGCGACCGGAGCAGCTCAGCGGCCTGTTCCTGGTCGGCGGGTCGACCCGGGTGCCGCTGGTGGCCCGGCTGCTGCACGCCGAGCTGGGCATCGCGCCGACGGTGCTGGAGCAGCCGGAGATGCCGGTCGCCGAGGGCGCGCTCACCGACCTGCCGCTGCCCCGCCGGTCCGGGCGCCCGGCCGCGCCGGTCCAGCTGGCGTCCGCCCAGCCCGCGCCCACGCAGCCCGAACCGACAGGGCCCGCGCCGGGCGGGACCGACGCCGGCACGGCGAGCGCCGCCACGGTCCCCGCCGGTGCGACCAGGACGAACCCGACCGCGCCGCTCGGCGGTACGGACGCGGCCTCCGCCGGACCGCACGGCACGCTGGTCGCCGACGGGCCCGTCCCGCAGACCCCCGCCACCAGGTACGACGGCACGCCGCTCGCCGGAGGTCCGGTCCCGCACCCGAGGTACGACGGCACTCCGGGCGCCCCCGGTTTCGTGCCGCCGGGGGCAGCGCCCGCCGCGCACCACGCCGGACCCGGCGTCCCCGGGATGCCACCGCCCGGCGGTGGATGGCAGCCGGCGGGGCCCGGTCCCGGCGTACCCGGGGCACCTTTCTCCCCCGCTCCGGGCGGTGTCCGGCCCGGCGGCGGCCGGCCCCGGCGCGGCCGGTGGATCGCGCTCGGCGCGGGTCTCGTGGTCGTCGCCGTGTCGGCGTCGGTGCTGCTCTGGGTGTTCCGGGACCGGCACCCGGCGCTGGACTTCCACACCGCCGAGCTGGTGAGGACGGTGGCCGCCGGTGACACGCGGCCGGGCCAGATGTTCACCGCGACGCTCGGGGAGCGCGCCTACCTGGCCCGTTCGCTGCCCGACGACCACCTCCACGTGACGGCCGTCGAGGCGGCCACCGGCAGGACGGTCTGGGAGAAGCGGACCGACGCGGCCACGCAGCGGTGGGCGGGGATCCGGGCGCTGCCCGACGGGCTGCTCGTCCTCGGCGACGCCACCGGCAGCGGCACTCCGCGCGTGCTCGCGGTGCTCGATGGCGATTCCGGCGAGCAGCGCTGGCAGACGGACGTGGGCCGCGACGACGCGCTGTTCTTCGGGGCCGACACGGTGGTCCGGGTGGACCGGGCCGGCGAGCGCCTGGTCGGGCTGCGGTTGGACGA
>NZ_JAGPXV010000491.1:0-4679 GCF_018070405.1 Micromonospora sp. D75 | reverse complement strand
GACTAATTACGTCTAAGGGCTGTCGATTCCGCCACCCGGGGAATGGGCCGGCAGAGATCGGGACAGCCACGTTCACCGTTGCGCCTCTCGCCTTCGCCGAGGGGTGGAGCCGTTGGCCGCGACGGAATCCTCCGCGCCCTCCGCCTCGCCCACGAGACCGTCCCGGCCGAGCAGGAACTGCTCGACGAGATGGTTCCAGTCGCAGCCGGGGCAGACCTCCACCACGAACACCTGGAACTCACGCAGCGTCATGGCCAGGACGGGCAACTCGGCCCGGGTACGCGCCTGGCCGGCCGACTGCTTGAGTTCGTCACCGTAAATGTAGTGGACGTGGATCAGGTTCTCGCTGCGGCAGATCGGGCAGCGGTGATCGGTCGGCTCGCCGTGGAAGCGCGCAGCGTTCTTCAGGTACGGCGAGGCGTCGCAGACGTCGTACGTGCCGATCCGCCCGGCGAGCAGTTCACGCAGCACCGCCCGCTTCTGGAGCGAGTAGTCGACGACCTGGCGCTGCGTACGCATGCGGCAAAGGGTACGCGCTCCGACGAACCCAGGCGACCATGGTCACGATGCGTGATGATCACGTCGCGTAAGACAGGGTTTGCCCCGTACATCGGCGTCCGCTAACGTGCGATGTATCGGTCCGATACATCGCGGTGGTTAGTGCTCCGCGCAGGGGGAAAGAAGGGATGGCCCGTGCTCGAGCTCGCCATCCTCGGCCTCCTGCAGGAGGCGCCGATGCACGGCTACGAACTGCGCAAGGAGCTGACCGCCAAGCTCGGCGCCATCCGGGCGGCGATCAGCTACGGCTCGCTCTACCCGACCCTGCGCCGGCTGCAGGCGGCGGGATGGATCACCGAAGCCGCTGAGACACCCGCGACCGCCGAGGAGGTTCCCGCGCTGACCAGCCGACGTGGTCGGGTGGTCTACACCATTACCGCGGAGGGCAAGGAACGCTTCGCCCAGCTGATAGCGCAGGCTGGACCCGAGACGTACGACGACACGGGCTTCGGGGTGCACTTCGCGTTCTTCGCCCGGACCGACCAGGCCACCCGGCTCCGGATCCTGGAAGGTCGTCGTCGCAAGATCGAGGAACGTCGCGAAGGTCTTCGTGACGTGCTCGGCCGGGCAGCCGAGCGACTCGACGCGTACACCCTGGAACTGCAACGCCACGGGCTCGACGCCTGTGAGCGCGAAGTCCGCTGGCTGGAGGAGCTCATCGCCAACGAGCGCTCCGGCCGGGCCCCGGCCGACCCGCGAACCGGGACGGCCGACGGCCGACGAGACAACGACAGCCCGCCCACGCCTGGAACGTCCAGGACAGAGCGGCCGTGATGAAGAAGAAGGAGGCAGACGCTATGGGCTCCGTCCGCGTCGCCATCGTCGGTGTGGGTAACTGCGCCTCGTCCCTGGTCCAGGGCGTGGAGTACTACCGGAACGCCGACCCGAACGACCGCGTCCCGGGTCTCATGCACGTCACCTTCGGCGACTACCACGTATCCGACGTGAAGTTCGTCGCGGCGTTCGACGTGGACGCCAAGAAGGTGGGCATGGACCTCGCGGAGGCGATCGTCGCCAGCGAGAACAACACGATCAAGCTGTGCGACGTGCCGCCGACCGGCGTCACCGTGCAGCGCGGCCCGACCTTCGACGGTCTCGGCCAGTACTACCGCGAGATCGTCGAGGAGTCGGACGCCAAGCCGGTCGACGTGGCGCAGGCGCTGCGCGACGCGCAGGTCGACGTGGTCGTCTCCTACCTCCCGGTGGGCTCCGAGGAGGCCGACAAGTTCTACGCCCAGGCCGCGATCGACGCCGGCTGCGCGTTCGTGAACGCCCTGCCGGTCTTCATCGCCTCCGACCCGGAGTGGGCGAAGAAGTTCACCGACGCCGGCCTGCCGATCGTCGGCGACGACATCAAGAGCCAGGTCGGCGCCACGATCGTGCACCGCGCCCTGGCGAAGCTCTTCGAGGACCGCGGGGTCGAGCTGCTGCGCACGTACCAGCTCAACTTCGGCGGCAACATGGACTTCATGAACATGCTGGAGCGCAACCGCCTGGTCTCGAAGAAGATCTCGAAGACCCAGTCGGTGACCTCCCAGATCCCGCACGAGATGCAGAAGAGCGACGTGCACATCGGCCCGTCCGACCACGTGCCGTGGCTGGACGACCGCAAGTGGGCGTACATCCGCCTGGAGGGCCGTTCCTTCGGCGACACCCCGCTCAACGCGGAGCTGAAGCTCGAGGTGTGGGACTCGCCGAACTCGGCCGGTGTCATCATCGACGCCGTCCGCGCCGCGAAAATCGCGCTGGACCGGAAGATCGGTGGCCCGATCCTCTCCGCCTCCTCGTACTTCATGAAGTCCCCGCCGGAGCAGTACGCCGACCACGACGCGCACGCCGCCGTCGAGGCGTTCATCGCCGGCGAGATCGAGCGCTGACGCGCTGAAACGCCGAAGAAGGAAGGCCGGGTCCGCGCGGACCCGGCCTTCCTTCTTCGGGTACGTCAGGACCAGGCGCGCCGCAGCGCCACGGCCGCCTCCAGCTCCAGCAGCGTCACCTTGCGCGGCAGCCCGCCGCCGAAGCCGACCAGCTTGCCGCCCGCGCCGACGATCCGGTGACAGGGCACGATCACCGGTACCGGATTGCGGTTGCAGGCCACCCCGACCGCCCGCGCGCCGCCCGGGTCGCCGACCGCCTTCGCCACCTCGCCGTAGGTCTTCGTCTCCCCGTACGGGATGCCTGTCATCTCCCGCCAGACCGCGCGTTCGAACTCCGAGCCGCGCGGGGCCGACACCGGCACCGTGAACTCGGTCAGCTCACCGGCGAAGTACGCCCGCAGCTCCGTCACCGCCAGCCGCGCCACCGCGTCGCCGGGCTCGTCGGCCGCCCCGTCCACCCGGCCGAAGTGCGCGCCGCGCACCGCGTCGTCGTCGGTGCCGACGGAGAACTCCCCGATCGGTGAGTCGAGCACTGTCCAGCGCATGCCACCCATTGTCGCGCGACGGGCAAAGATTTCCCCGCCCCGGGCGTCTGGAGATGCGGAGGTGGACGGTGGCAGAGGTCGACGGGGAGTTCACCGCGTTCGTCAACGAGCGGGGAGCGGCCCTGCTGCGGGTCGCCTACGCGCTGGCCGGCAGCCAGCACGCGGCGGAGGATCTGCTGCAGAACGCGCTGGCCAAGGCGTACGTCCGGTGGCCCCGGATCCACGGCGACGCGGAGCCGTACGTGAAACGGATCCTCTACCACGACCAGGTCTCCGGCTGGCGGCGGCGGGCGCGACGCGCGGAGGTGCCGGTGGCCGAACTGCCGGAGCGACCGGCCGCCGGCGACGACAGCGACCTGCGGCTGCTGGTGCGGGACGCGCTGCGGACACTGCCGCCGCGCCAGCGGGCCGTGCTCACCCTGCGCTACCTGGAGGACCTGAGCGTCGAGCAGACAGCCGCGCTGCTCGGCTGCCGCCCCGGCACCGTGGCCAGCCAGAGCACCAAGGCGCTGGCCCGCCTCCGGAAGCTGGTGCCGGGGCTGGACGGGCTGACGAACCGGACGGAGGTGACCCGATGAGCACGTCGCTGGACGAGACGCTGCGGACGGCCGTACACGATCTCGCCGACGGCGCCGCGCCCGCGCCGGACCTGGCGTGGCGCGCGCTCGGCCGGGGCCGCAGGCTGCGCCGCCGACGGCGGGTGGGCACCGCCGCTGCCGCGGTCGTCGCCGTGGTCGCGGTGGCGCTGCCGTTCGTCCTGCTCCGGCCGCGTCCCGCCCCGCCGCCGACCGCGCCGCCGGTCACCGTCGACCCGTCGCCTGTCATCAGGTCGGCGCCCGGACCGGACTGGGCGGACGGGCCGCTGGTGCTGCCCGGCGACTGGGTGGTCACCGGCACGCAGGCGAGGGCGGGCGGCGCCGGGCCGTCGTACCTGCTCGACCGGGGACGCGGCCGGTACTTCGGCAACGGCCGCTACGACGCCGTCCTGCCCGCGCCCACCGGCTCGCTGGTGGCGGTCTGGGACGACGACCGGCCCCGGCAGGTCGGCCTGGTCGACGTGGTCCGGGGCACCACCCGCTGGTACGAGCCGGGCCGCGCGCTGGGCTCGCCGAACTGGTCGCCGGACGGCCGCAGCCTGCTGTTCACCAGTAACCGGGTCGGTCACCCCGGTTTCGTCGTGCTGAGCGTCGCCGGCACCACGCGGTCCCACGCCGTCGACACCGCCCGCTACCCCTGCACCGACTCGTGCTTCTTCCTCTGGTCCCGCGACGGACGGGAGGTGCTGCTCCAGCAGACCGACCCGAACGGGCCTCGGTCCGAGGCGATCCGGCACCCCCGCCGGGGCGTGCAGTTCTTCGCCGCCGACAGCGGCCGGCCCACCCGGTTCGAGCCGCTGCCGGGCGACCCGGCCGGGCCGTGGGCGTGGTCACCGGACGGGCGGCTGGTGGTGGTGCAGGGGCAGAAGGAGCCGCTGCTCGTGGAGGCGGCGACCGGCCGGGTGGTGAACCCGTTGCCGGTGGCCGACGTCGTCTGGGTCGGCGACGACCGCCTGCTCTACCGGCGGCCGTACGGGTCGCGGGACTTCGTGCTCGCCGACACCACCGGCCGCGAACTCGTGCGTCAGCCGCTGCCGGAGGACCTCGCCCTCGCCGAGGTGACGATCGCGCCGCGCTGACCCGGCGCTGAACCTCTGCTGGAC
>NZ_JAGPXV010000490.1:0-4682 GCF_018070405.1 Micromonospora sp. D75 | reverse complement strand
CTCAGGTGTTGTGTGCGTCACACTTTTCGGCGTCCCCGGAGTCGGGTGCCGGGAGCCCGTCGATGGGTCGATTCGTTGCGGCGCAACGCTCCCCGGCACTGTCGCTCCTGGTGGCTGGACCGGGGCCGGATTCGCGGAGGCACGCACCGGAGCCACCCCGGCACGGCTGGTGAGCGACCGATCGAACGTCGGCGATCCCGGATTTGCGGCCGTCATTACGCTGCGAAGTGGTTGATCGCCGGAACCACGGACGACAGGTGGAAGAACCTCAGATGAGTGACAATCACCCTCCCTACGGAGGCTATCCGGACCCGAACGCCGGAGCGTGGGGCAACCAGCCCGACCCGAACGCCCCGTACGGCGCGCAGCCGGCCTCCGGCGCGCCCTACGGCTCGCCGCCGGCGTCAGGTGCCCCCTACGGCTCGCAGCCGGCGTCGGGCGCGCCCTACGGCGCCCAGCCGGCCTCCGGCGCACCGTACGGCGCCCAGCCCGCTTCCGGCGCGCCCTACGGATCGCAGCCGGCCTCCGGCGCGCCGTACGGGGCGCCGCAGCCCGCGGTGTCGTTCCCGGGGCAGGCCGGCTTCCCGCCGCCGGCCGCGCCCTACGCGCCCGGCACGCCCCAGGGCGGCGGCGGCAAGAGCAAGGGGCTGATCGTCGGCCTCGCCGCCGGTGCGGTGACGCTGACGCTGCTCTGCTGCGGCGGCGGGCTCGCCTACGTCGCCTTCAACGGCGACGAGGAGGACCCGAAGCCGGTCGCCTCCGGCAGCGCCACCCCCGGGCCGGACGGCAGTCCGTCCGCGACCCCCAGCGCTGACGGGCCGGAGTCGCCCGGGCCGGACGGTCCCACCAACAACGACGCGATCACCGCGCGGTACGCCAGCGAGATGTCGGCGGTCTGCGACGGGGGACCGATCCTCAACGCCGCCCCGTACACCGCGCCGGCGGGCTCGAAGGCGTACGTCTTCTCCAACTCCCCGGACCGGCCGACGTTCTGGTCGCAGAAGACGATCAGCTCGGCCAAGCCGTACTACGCCAAGTCGGCGGACTTCGCCACCGTGTCCGTCATCGGCTGCCTGAAGATGGTCGAGGGCAGCGAGGGCACGCCGAAGAAGTGCCAGTACAAGAACAGCGAGGACAAGGTCGTCACCGTCGACTACATCTCCTCGCGGTACACGCTGACGTTCCACGCCGCCAAGACCGCCGAGAAGGTCGGTGACGGCGGCACGGTGAACGCTCCGGCCGCCCGCTGCCCGAGCTTCATCTCCTACAACAAGGTGACGATGAAGTCGTACGCGACGCCGGACAGCGGCACCATCGAGGCCGCGCTGGACCGCTTCCTCAAGTGAGGAGACCCGGATCGGGGTGTGCGCGTCGGCTGACCCGCACACCCCGATCCGGCTGCCGGCGGGTCAGGTGGCCGGCAACGGGCGGCCGTGCGCGTCCACACACTCGCGGGCGAAGAGCCGCAGCAACTCCGGCAGGTGGAAGTGCTGGCCCGGATCGTCCGAGTCGACGGGCAGCAGCAGATTGTGCTGGACCAGGTGCTCCACCATCCGGTTGGCCTGCTGCCGGGGCAGGCGCAGGATCTCCACCGCGCTGGCCGGGGTGATGAACGAGCCGGCGCGGGCCAGCGCGCGCAGCGCCCGGCGGGCGTCGACGTCCAGCGCCTGGTAGCTGACCGAGAGGCTGCCGCGCACCGAGATGTCCCCGACGGCCAGCTCGGACAGCCGGTTCTCCTCGTCCTCCAGGTGCGCGGCGAAGCCGGGCAGGGCGACGTCGGGCTGGGTGACGAGCCGGCTGCCGACGATCCGCAGCGCCAGTGGCAACAGGTCGCAGGCCGCGGCGATCCGGCCGAACACCTCCGGTTGCTCACGTACCCGGCGCTCACCGGCGATCGTGGCCAGCAGTTCCACCGCGTCGGCGCGGTCGAGCGCGCCGAGCGTCAACCGCCAGCCGACGTCCAGGTCCAGCAGGCGCTGCCGGCTGTTGATCAGCACCAGGCTACGGCCCGCGCCGGGCAGCAGCGGGCGCACCTGCTGCGCGCAGTGGACGTCGTCGATGATGAGCAGCAGCCGTCGGCCGGCGAGCGCGCACCGCAGCGCGGCGGAACGCTCCCGGATGTCCTCGGACACGTCGGCCAGCGGTACACCCAGCTCGACGAGCAGCTCCCTGATCAGTTCGCCGCTGCCGCGGGGTGTCTCGTCGCTGCTGTCGAAGCTGACGAAGAGCTGACCGTCGGGAAAGAGGTCGGCCAGGTCGTACCCGCTGGACACCGAGAACGACGACTTGCCGACGCCCGGCGCGCCGGACACGAGCACGACCCCGGCGTGCTCGTCGGCGCCGGCCGGGTCGGCGATCCCCTCGGCGATGGTGCGGAGCTGGCTGGCCGTGGTGTCCCGGCCGACCAGGGACGGCGGCTTCATCGGCAGGGCCTGCGGGCTCGGCGGCGGGCCGGGCGGCGCCGCGGGCCGGGCGCCGAGGGCCGCCGGCCAGCCGGACGGTGGTCGGACCTCGGCGGAGTCCCCGTCCAGCGCGGCCTGGAGGGCGCCCTGGAGGGTGGGACCGGGGTCGACGCCGAGCTCGTCGACGATGCCGCGCCGGGCCTGCTGGTACACGGCCAGCGCCTCGGCCACACGCCCCTCCAGCGTCAGCGCGGTCACCAGCTGCGCCTGCCGGCGTTCGTCGAGCGGCTCCTCGGCCACCATCCGGCGCAGCGACGGGATGACCCGGGCCGGTTGCCGCAGTCGCAGGCGCAGGTCGAACAGCTCGGTCGTGATCTCCCGGTGCTGCTCCCGCAGCGCCGTGACGGTCGCGCCCAGGTCGGTGCCCGGATCCGCCAGGTCCTCCAGCGGGGGCCCGCCCCACAGCTCGACCGCCTGGTCGAACAGCTCGGCGGCGACCTCCGGCCGGTCCCCCCGCGCGGCCCGGCGGGCGTCGTCGGTGAGACGCCGGAACCGCAGCAGGTCCAGCTCGTCCTCGTCGACCCGCAGGTGGTAGCCGGTGCCGTCGTGGACCAGCCGGTCGGCCGAGTCGCCGCCGCGGTCCAGCGCCTGCCGCAGCCGGTGTACGTACGTCCGCAGGTTGCGTACCGCCGACGCGGGCGGCGCGTCCGGCCACAGGCCGTCGACCAGCCGGGAGGTGGCGACCGTGCGCCCCGGGCTCAGCAGCAGCACGGCGAGCAGAAGGCGGGGCTTGGTGCCGGTGAGCGTGATCGGGTGATCGTCCACGTGAAGGGCCAGCGGGCCGAGGACACTGAACCGCATCGATGCATTCCCCCGCTCCGCAGGACCGTCCACAGTGTGGTGCACGGCTGGAATTCCCACCTTCGGCTGGGGAATACCTCGATCCCAGATGGTGCAAGTTGTCACCGATCGGTGTGTATCTCGTGACCCCGGGTGAGTTGCGCCGTCGCCCGGTGCGCCGCGTCGAGCACCGCCACCGCGTCCGCCACCCCGGCGCCCGCCGACCGGCCCGCGCGGACCAGCTCGGCGAAGTCCTCCGCCTGGCAGGCCAGGGCCGCGTACATGGTGGCGTCCCCGTCGGCCGGGTCGAGGAAGGCCAGCCGCTCGTGGTCCCGGGTGCCGAACACCTCCACCGTCGCCATGTCGCCGCCCCGGTGGTGCCGGCCGAGCGAGACCAGCGCGGTACCGCCGCCGGACAGGCCGAGCAGCGCCTGCGCGCTGTCCACGTCCCGGCCGCGTACCGCCGGGTCGGTGACCGGACCGGCGGGCTGCGCGGCGACCCGGTCGATCTCCTGCCCGGTCAGCCACCGGATCTGGTCGAACTCGTGCACGCCCATGTCCACGAAGATCCCGCCGCTGCCGGTGCGGAACGCCGCCGCCGGCGGCTCGCCGTCCCACTGCGACGCGGCCACGAACAGGACCTCGCCGAGCGCGCCGCCGGCAATCCGCTCGCGCAGCCGGCGCAGCTGCGGGACGAACCGCCGCCAGTAGGCGACCTGGAACGGGATCCCGGCGGCGGCGGCCACCCGCCCCGCCTGCGCGGCCCCGGCCGGGTCGAGCCCGGCCGGCTTCTCGCACAGCACCGGCAGCCCGGCCTCGGCGGCGGCCGCGACCAGCTCGCCGTGCCGGCCGGTGGGCGCGGTCACCAGGAGACCGTCCGGCGTGGCGTCCGCGAGCAGGTCCGCCACGCTCGGGTACGCGGGCAGCCCGGCCGCGGCGACCTCCGCCCGTGCCGCCGGAACCGGGTCGACCACGTGCCGGATCCGGACCGTCCGGTGGTCGGCCAGGGCCCGCAGGTGGTGGCGGCCCATCCGGCCCGCCCCCACAAGTGCCAGCCGGAACTCATCGCTGCCGGTCATCGTCGGTTCCCTTCTTCTCGTCGGCGTCGTCCGTACGGTCGGGGCTCAGCCAGCCGGCCAGCGCGGCCACGACGGCCGGCGCGCCGGTGGCCAGGACCGCCATCCCGTCGTGGCGCCACCGTCGGGTCACCCCACCGGCGGCCTCGACCAGCGCGGTGCCGGCCGCGACGTCCCACGGCGCGGGGTCGAAGCTGACGAACGCGTCCAGTTCCCCCCGGGCCACCGCCGCCAGGTCGCAGACCGTGGAGCCGGAGTTGCGCAGGTCCGCGACGAGGGGCGCGACGCCGACGAGCGACTGGTACGCCCGCCGCCGCGGGCCGGGCGCGTTCGGCACCGCGAACGCCACCAGGGCGTGCCCCGG
>NZ_JAGPXV010000049.1:0-16896 GCF_018070405.1 Micromonospora sp. D75 | reverse complement strand
GCCCGGCGGGCATCCGCCGGCCCCGGCTGTGCACCACGTCGAGCCCGCGTCGCCCGATGATCCGGTACGTGCCGTCGGGGGCCACGCTGGCCAGGTCGCCGGTGGCGTGCCAGCGACCGGCGGCGAGGCTCCGCCCGCCGACGTACCCGCTGAACAGCATCGGCCCGCAGACGCTCAGCTCGCCCGCCGACTGGCCGTCGGCCGGCACCGGCCGGTCCTCGCGGTCCAGCACGCGCGTCTCGACGCCGGGCAGGGGGGTGCCGACAGCGCCCGGCACCGTACGGTCGCCGGGGCGCCCGGTCAGCGCGACGAGCGTCTCGGTGGTGCCGTAGGCCTGCACCGGCCGGTGCGAGGTGAGCAGTCGGAGCCGTTCGGCCACGGCGCGGGCCAGCGGGCCGTCCGCGGAAACGAGGATCCGCGCCGCGGACAGCGGCCGGGCCCGGTGGCCGTCCAGCGCTATCTTCGCCCACTGGTCGGGCGACGCCAGGTGCACGGAGCCGACCGGCCCGGTGCCGGCGTGGTCGAGGTGGACGAAACGGCTGCCGGCCCGCAGCGCGCCGAGCAGGCCGACGACCAGACCGTACGCCCGGAACAGCGGGGTGCCCTGGACGACCACGTCCTCCTCGCTCCAGTGCCACGCACGGGCCAGAAGGTCGAGGTCGGCGGCGATGGCGCGGCGCGAGATGCGCACCCCTCGTGGCGGCCCTGATGCGCCACCTGTGTAGAGGATGACGGCGTCGCTGCCCGGGGCGGGCTCGGGATGCCGCGTCGAGGCGTGTTCTCGCAGGTCGACCGGGATCGTGGACAGGCCGTCGGCCCCGGACGGGGCACGGCCGAGGATCACCGTCGCTCCGGACTGCCGCAGGATACGGCGGCGTTCGCGTTCGTCGGCGCCGGGAGGCAGCGGTACGAGCGGCGCCCCGGCGAGGAGGGCGCCGAGCATTCCGACCACCGCTTCCAGCGTCGGTGTGCCGTCGACCGCGACCGCGGTCGCGCCCCTGATCCGATCAGCGACGGCGGTGACGCAGCCCAGCAGGGCCTCGCTGGAGAGGGCTTCTCCGGCCACCGTGACCGCGTCGGCCCGATCCGCACCGAATCCACGCAGCACCGGCAGCAGTGTCATCTCCGCTATCCCCTGCGCGGGGCCGCAACGAGTCGCGGCGGCAGCTGGGACATCACGACGGCCACAGAACCCTTCAGGTCTCGGGCCTGCACGGCCCCATGTCCGGCTATCCAGACGGTGGAGACCGGGTGCCCCGAAATTAGGGCCGGGCTATCGTCGGGCACAACCCCTAGCCGCCGAGTCCGAATCCCCCTGTCCGGGCCTACTGGCCAGCTAGGACCGAATCCCGGCCGTCCTGACACAACGGCCGACACGAGCGCTCACTCCGGCTCGGCGAACAATGCAGAGGCCGCATTTGTCCTCAGCGAGCGAAAATCGACCGTAAAACGTCCTCCTCGATGCCCGGCAGCTCGCCGTCACGGCTTTATCGCATTGACGTGTGCCGCATTAGATCAGCCTTCGGGCGGGATGGGACCGCAGGCCTCCGCAACCAACGGGACACTCGGATTCATAATTCTTTTTCATACATAATCGCAGAATCTCCCAAACGTCCGAATCGTGGCCCGCCGACGCACACCAAGCCTCGACCGCCGGCAGGGCCGGACAGGCATCGATCGCAGTTCCGGCATCAATGCCTTACATCGCAACAATCGAGCGCCTCCGGCAATTGCCGGAGCCCCGACCGGACCCCACGGCCCCGCCCCCGGGGCGGACGACACCTCCACAGCAGCTTCCGGCACCACGCCCGCCCGCGCCGGGATCGGCACGGGCGGGGTCACGAACGCCGAGTTCAACGACGATGACGCCCAGCTCGACGCCTCCGCACGCCGCGACCGCGGCAGCTTCGAACCTTGCGGCGAGAGCGACCGGTAACGCCCGGACGTCGGATTAGCACGGAAGAGCCCATTCGCCAATCAGCAGGCGGGCCGAATAAGCGGAACCATCGGCTCAGGAGAGCGCTCTGTCACGGTACGGGACCAGCCGGCGACTTTCCGTCGCCACCCCCGGTCGGGTCACCCGAGACAAGTAACCCATGTTTGCCCATCCTTTACACAACTCGGCTTGCCGCCCAATTGCCCAACTGCCATACTCCCACCATCAAGCAGGTCGATAGGAAGTGTCGACCCCGAGAGAGCTGGGGAATTATCGCCGACGCACACGGGAACACGGCTCGCAGCAGCCAACCGGTCAAGTCGGTCGATGGCGCACCGGCAAGGCTCGACACCAGTCGATCCTTGCCGATAATGGAATGGGTCAAGAATTGCCGGTCTCCAATTTGGTCGAGCTGTCGGGCCGCACCGGGCACCCGGCCCTCCCCCGGAGGGGGCGGTGATGGGGCTGACCGAGCGTTCGAGCCAGCTCGGCCTGCTGGAGCGCCGACTCGCAGACCTGCTCCGCGGCGGCACCTCGCCGACCGACCGGCCGGTGACCGTGCTGACCGGCCCGGTCGGCTCCGGCAAGACCGCGCTCTCACAGGCCTTCGCCCGGCGCGCCTGCGACGCCGGAGCACGGGTCATCGGCGCGAGCGCCTCCCGCGCGGAGCGCAGCGTACCGCTGGAGGTCGTCCGGCAGCTCGTCCGCGCGGTGCCGTCGTGCGCCGCGGACGCCCCCGACATCCGGGCCCGCCTCGCCCGGCTGCTGGACGCGGGCGCCCTCGCATGGAGCGACGCCGATCCGGCGGACGCGGAGAACGCCCGGCTCACCGCCGCCATCGGGCGCGCCCTGCTCGAACTGACCTCGCGGGGGCCGCTGGTCATCGTGGTGGACGACATCCACCACGCGGACGTGCCGTCGCTGCGCTGTCTCGATTACGTGGCCCGGCGGCTCTCCGGCCTATCCGTGCTGATGGTCCTGACGGAGGCGCCACGCACCCGGCCGTGGCAGGCGGACGTGCACGCCGAGATGCTGCAACCGGCGAAGCTGCACCGCATCCGCCTGCCGCTGCTCACCGCCGAGGGGACGTTCCAACTGCTCGCCCAGCGGCTCGACATCCCGCTCGCCCGCAGCATCGCCGAGGAGAGCCACCGGATCAGCGGCGGGAATCCGCTCCTGGTGCACGCGCTCGCCGATGACCAGGCAGCCGCGCCACGGTCCGCCGGCGCCCCGGCGGTCGGCGAGTCGTTCCGGGAGGCCGTGCTGAGCTGCCTGTACCGCTGCGACCGCCTGGTGCTCAACGCCGCCCGGGTGCTCGCCGTGACCGGCGAGCCGCTGCACGGCAGCCTGCTGCCGCATCTCGTCGACGCCCGGTTGCACCCCGCGCTGGGCGCTGTCGACAAGTCGACCAGCGCGGGGCTGATCGACGAACAGGGGTTGCGCCATCCGGCGGTGACCCAGGCCGTGATCGACGGGATGACCGCCGAGGAACGCGTACGGCTGCATCTGGGAGCAGCCCGCCTGCTGCACGACGACGGCGCGCCCCCGGCCCGCATCGCGCCGCACCTGGTGGACATCGGCGAGCTGGCCGAACCCTGGATGGCGCAGACCCTGCTGGACGCCGGCGAGCAGGCGCTGCTCGACGGCGAGGTGGAGACCGCCCTGCGGTACCTGCGCCGGGCGCACCGCAGTGGCGTCGGCGAGTGTCTGCGGGCGCGGATCCGCTCCGCGCTGGCGCGCGCCGAGTGGCGACTCGACCCGCAGGCCACGATCCCCCACCTGGTCAGCGTCGCCACCGCCATCCGGGCCGGGCACCTCGGCAGCCAACAGGCCGCCGGTCCCATCCAGTACCTCCTCTGGCACGGTGAGATCGACAAGGCCGTCGACCTGGTCAGGCACCTCAGCGAGCGGTCGGATCCCGCCGATCCGCAGTCCGTGGCCGAGCTGCTCATCATCACCGGCTGGATCTCGACGCTCTATCCCGGGGTCATGGTCGACCGGCCCGCGCCCGCCGTGGCCGCGCGGGATCCGCTCACGCTGGCCCGGGTCAAGCACGGGCTCAGCGGAGTCATCCTGCTGTCCGGCGTGCTGGCCCGGGGTGACGCGGGCGTGGTCGAGCAGGCCGAGCGGACACTGTCGACCACCGGGCCGGACGACGAACCGCACATGTGGAGGGTCATCTGCGCCCTCATCGCCATGATCTACGCCGACCAGCTCGACCTGGCCGACGACTGGTGCGACCGGCTGGACCGCCACCTCGCCACCCCGCACCACCCCACCCCCTCGGCCACGCTCACCGCCCTGCGGGCCGCCGTCGCCGGCCGGCTCGGCGACCTCCCCCGCGCCGGCAAGCTGGCCGACGAGGCACTGGGGCAGCTCTCGCCGAAAGGCTGGGGGGTGGTGATCGGGATACCTCTCGCCGTCCGGATACGGGCCCTGACCTATATGGACCAGCTCGACACGGCGGCCGCCTGCCTTCAGGTGCCGGTGCCGCCGGCGATCTTCGAGACCCCGCTCGGGCTGCACTACCTGCACGCCCGCGGGACGCACGCCCTCGCCGCGGGAAGCCCCGAGGCCGCGCTGGCCGACTTCCAGCTCTGCGGGCAGCTGATGCAGCGGTGGCAGCTGGACTTCTCGGGCCTGGTGCCGTGGCGCACCGAGTCGGCTCGGGCACTGCTCCGGATGGGCCGCCGTCTGCAGGCGCGCAAGCTGGTGCGCGACGAGTTGGCCCGGCTGCGGCCCGTCCATGTCCGGTACCGGGCCGCGGCCCTGCGGGTTCTGGCCGCGACCGAGGAGGGACAGGAACGGATCCCGCACCTGCGCAGCGCCGTACGGCTGCTGCGGCAGTGCGGCGACCGGATGGAACTGGCGCACAACCTTGCCGACCTCGGTCACGCCTACGAGCAGGCCGGCGACCGGCGGCAGGCCCGCGCCGCGACCCGGTCGGCCCGGGCTCTCGCGGAGGAGTGCGGCATCCCGACGTTGTGGCCCAGCGCCCTGTCCACCAGGGACGGCGCCACCGGCAGCCGGGCGGATGCGGCGGTCCTGGTCCAGGGCCTGACGGACACCGAATCCAGGATGGCCACCCTGGCCGCCCAGGGTCACACCAATCGTGAGATCGCCGAGAAGCTCTTCCTGACGGTCAGCGCGATCGAACAGCGGATGACGCGCATCTACCGGAAGCTGGACGTCAACTCGCGCGGCGAACTCGCCGGACGGCTGCGGTTCGACCGCTCCGGCACGACGGTGCTGGATCCGCTGACGCGGGGCACGGACCCCCCGGGCGGCCGTCCGTCCGGCCCTCGGCCGCGCTGATCCCGGTCGGGCTTCCGCACGGAACAGCCGACGGGCGTCACGCGACCGTCACCCTCGCCGACCGTCGCGAAGAGTTCGCTCACCACCACTGTGGGTATCATCGGCGTGCGCCGGGAGTCGCGGTGTGGCACCATCGAGCCGTACGCCCCGACACCAGCCGCTCACCGGCGTGTCGCCTCCCCCGGGCCGATCGGCTCCAACACCCATCACCCCGAACCGCGCAACCCCTAAATGCCTTCCGGGGCCCGCAGGTTTGGATGCGAAACGATGGGGTCTCACGCCCGTTGTCGCACCATCATGCCGGTGCCAGACTCGCCTCGACACGCGGACCGTACGGCGAGAAGACCGGTCCGACGAAGGATTTCAGGTCCACCCGGCGTGGCCGCCCGGCGCGCTCCACCCCTACCCGTCGAGACGCGGGCGGAGGGGCGGCTGTCTCCGGCAGGGGTGGCGGTGTCGGGCCGCACCGGCGTTTCCAGGCCCGCGCCGCGTACAAGGAGGGCTTACGCGCAGGTGTTGGTTCAGCAAGAGGAACAGATCACCCGTCTGCGGCGCGTGTTCCACGCGTGCGAAGAGCAGCAGCGCGGACACGTCGCGCTGGTCACCGGTGCCGTGGGCAGCGGCAAGACCAGCCTGCTGGAGTCGTTCGGCGAGTGGACGGCCGGCTCCCGCGGGCAGGTGATGAGCGCGACCGGCTCGCGGGCGGAGCGCGGTCTCCACCTGGGAGTCGTCGGGCAGCTGTTCCACAGTGCACGACTCGCCCCGGAGGCCGCCGCCCACGTCGGGAAGCTGCTGCGCGACGCCACCTCCGCGGTGCCGTTGCCCGAAGTCGGCGGCGAGGCGTCCGACGTAGACCGGGCCTGGGCACCCCTGCTGCACGGCCTCTTCACCACCCTGATCGACCTGACGGCCAACGGGCCCCTGGTCCTCCTCGTCGACGACGTGCACCACGCGGACCCGGCCTCGCTGCACTGCCTGCTCTACGTGACCCGGCGGCTGCGCCACGCCCGGATCATGGTCGTGTTCGCGGAGGCGTCGACGCTGCGCCCGCCGCACCAGCTGTTCCGCGCCGAGCTGCTCAGCCAGCCGCACTTCTCCCGGATCGGCCTGCCACCACTGACCGTCGACGCCGTCGCCCGGCTGGTCGAGGGCGCCGTCGACGACGCCGACACCCGCAGGACCGCGGAACACTACGTACGGATGACCGGAGGCAATCCACTGCTCACCCGGGCGCTGCTCGACGAACGGGCCGGTGGCGGGGGCAGCGACCACGACCTTCCGTCCGTCGGTGACGCGTTCGACCAGGCCGTGCTCGGGTGCCTCTACCGCCACGAGCCCGGGGTACGCCGGGTGGCCCAGGCGCTCGCCGTGCTCGACCGGCCCGCGTCGGCCGAACTGCTCGGCCACCTCCTCGACGTGATGCCCGCGACCACGGTCCCGGCGGTGCGGGTGTTGCGTACCTCGGGTCTGATGGAGTCCGACCAGCTACGCCACTCGCGTATCCTGCACTCGATCCTCGCTGACATGTCGGCCGACGAGCGGCGCGCCCTGCACCAGCGGGCCGCCGAGGTGCTGCACGACCGCGGCGCCGAGGCGAGCGTGGTAGCCGAGCACCTCGTGGCCGCCGGTGCGACGGTGGCCGGCTGGCGGGTGCCGGTGCTCCAGGACGCCGCCGGTCACGCGCTCTCGTCCGGCCGGCCCGACGTCGCGGCGGCCTGCCTGCGGCTGCTCGCCAGCGCGCCGGTGGACGAGCGGCAACGCACCGCCACCACCGAGATGCTGGTGAATGCCCGCTGGCAGCTAAACCCGTTGACGGTGAACGGGCAGCTGACGGAGCTGGTGCAGACGGCGCGCGCCGCCGGCTGGTCCACCGATGCGAGCCTCTCCGCCGTGCCGTACCTGCTCTGGCAGGGCCGCGTCGACGAGGCTGCCGAGGCCGTCAGCGGCTTCTCGGCGGACGAGGAGCAGGCTCAGGCCACCCCGCCCGGCCGCCTGCGGATCATGCAGCTTCTGGTCTCCCTCTCCCACCCGGACCACCTGGCGAGCGTACGGCAGACGCCGGCCACCTGGAGCCGCGCGGCCGGCGCCCCGACCACCGTCAGCCCGCTCCTGCAGGCGGTCACGGTGCTCGGCACCGCGCTGACGCCGACCGCCGACAACGACACGGCGCCGACCGCCGAGCAGATCCTGCAGCGCCACCACACGGACGACGGCGCCCTCGGCCTGCTGACCGCGCCCCTGCTGGCGCTGCTCTGGGCCGGCCGGTCGGACCGGGCCGTGGTCTGGGGCGACGTGCTGCTCGACCGGCCGGTGGTTCAGCACGCGCCGGGCTGGCGGGCGGTGATCCGGGCGATCCGGGCGGAGGCGGCCCTGCGCGTCGGCGATCTGCCCGGTGCCGAGCACCACGCCCGCGCGGCCCTGGAGGACATGCCAGCCCCCGCCTGGGGAGTGGCGATCGCCGGACCGCTGTCCACCCTGATCGCGTCCGCGACGGAGTCGGGCCGGTTCGCCGAGGCCGACCGGTGGCTGGCCCACCCGACCCCGCCCGGCATCTTCCGCACCCCATTGGGCCTGCACTACCTGGCCGCACGCGGCCGGCACCACCTGGCCGTACGCCGGCCGCACGCCGCCACCACCGACCTGCGGCGCTGCGGCGAGCTGATGCGCACGTGGGGGATCGACGCGGCCGGACTGGTGCCGTGGCGGCTGGAGCTGGCCCGGGTGCAGCTCAGCGTCGGCAACAAGACGCAGGCCATGCAGCTCCTGCAGGAGCAACTGCGGGTGCCGCACGGGGTCGACGACCGGACCCGGGGCCGTACGCTGCGCCTGCTCGCCACCACCGCCGCCCAGGACCACCGGCGCAAGCTGCTCTCCGAAGCGGTCAACCTGCTCCAGTCCAGCGGCGACCGGTTGGAGCTCGTCCGCGCCCTCGGCGACACCGGTCAGACGCTACAGCGCGCCGGAGACTCCGCCCGCGCCCGGCTGCTCGTCCGCCGCGCCTACCAGCTCGCGCAGGACTGCGGGGCGTCGGTGCTGGCTCAGCGGCTGATCCGCCGGGAGCCGGGCAGTGGACTGCCGGCGTACCCGGCCGCCGCCGAACTCCAGGAACCGGACGACGGGCTGAGCGACGCCGAGCGGCGCGTTGCCGCGCTGGCCGCACACGGCCACACCAACCGCCAGATCTCCAGCAAGCTCTTCATCACGGTGAGCACTGTCGAGCAGCACCTGACCCGGGTCTACCGCAAGCTCGACGTGAAGCGCCGGACCGACCTGCCGTCCCGGCTCGTCGTGTATGCCGAGACGCTGGCCGACGAGGCACAGAGCGCCACGTCCTGACGGCTGTCGCAGGGGCGCGGTGACCACCGGCCCCCTGCGACACGGGGCGAAAGCGAGGGCCCGAACCGCAGGTGCGGTTCGGGCCCTCGGCGGATCGCGTCCGGGCGGTCAGTCCATGGCGCGGCGCATGAAGCCACGCATGCCGATCGCCGAGAACACCACGAAGACCCCGGTGAGGACACACATGCACAGCCAGAGCGGCAGCGACTCGACCCCCGGCGGGCCGACGAGCGACCGGGTCGCCTCGCTGATGTAGGTCAGCGGGTTCAGCGAACAGATCACCTGATACCAGCGCAGCGAGTCCAGGCCGAGCAGCGGGAACTGGGTGGCGCCGGTGAACATGATCGGGGTCATCACCACGGTGAACATGATCTGGATGTGCTGCGTGGGCACCAGGGTGCCGAAGGCGAGACCGACCGCCGCGCCGACCAGCGCGCCGATCGCCAACACCCCGACCACCTTGAGCACCACCGCCCAGGGCCAGGTGACGCCGAGCATGAGCATGCCGACCGGGATCAGCACCACACCGGCGATCAGGCCACGGATGCCCCCGAAAACGATCTTCTCCAGCGCCACCAGCGGGGTCGCCATGGGCGCCAGGAGGCGGTCCTCGATCTCCCGGGTGAAGGAGAAGTCCATCATCATCGGCAGCGCGGTGTTCTCCAGGCCGATCAGGAAGGCGTTCAGCGCGATGACGCCGGGCAGCAGCACGTTGGAGAAGTCGTCGCTGGCGTAGCCCAGGTCGCTGAGCACCTTGCCGAAGATCAGCAGCATGAACAGCGGCTGGATGAAGACCTGGAGCAGGAAGCCGATCAGCTCCCGGCCGGTGACGAAAAGGTCCCGCGAGAGCACCGCGCGGAAGGTGGCGAGCTGGTCCAGCGCGCGCACCGGCGGCGGCGCCGCGGGCGGTGACGGCGCGGACGGGGGGGCGGGGGCGGTGACGCTCACCGAAGTTCCCTTCCGGTCAGGTGGATGAAGACATCTTCCAGACTGGGCTGGCCGATGTTGAGGTCACGAACCTCGCAACCCAGGTCGGCGAGGATCTTCATCGCCATCGGGATGGCGTTGGCCGGCTGACCGCTGGTGTAGACCCGGAAGGACAGGGGGGCGTCCGAGTCGGCGGGCGCGTCCGGGACCGGGGCGGGCATCGGCATCGCCGGCATGCCGGGAAACGCCGGCGCGGCGACGGGCACCTTCGCGGTCATCTTGAAGTGTTCCACCTGCTCCACGTCGGGGATCGCATCGAGCGCGGCCCGCACCTCCTCGGCGGAGGCGCCCGGGGTCACCACGAGGGTCAGGGTGCTGCTGCCCGGCAGCGTACGGGTCAGCGCGGACGGCGTGTCCATGGTGAGCAGCTTGCCGTGGTCGACGATGCCGACCCGGTCGCAGAGCTACTCCGCCTCGTCCAAGTCGTGCGGGGTGACCACCACTGTCACGCCGTCCCGTTTCAGCTCGGCGATCCGGTCGTGCACGAAGAGCCGGGACTGCGGGTCGAGGCCCGCCGACGGCTCGTCGAGGAAGAGCACCCGGGGCGAGTGCATCAGCGCGCGGGCGATCATCGTCCGCTGGGCGAGGCCGCCCGACAGGAAGTCGGTGCGGTGGTTCGCGAAGTCCTTGAGCCCCATCTGGTCCAGCAGCTCGTCCGCCCGCCGGATGCGCTGCGCCCGGGGCACCCGGTGGTAGGCCGCGTGGAACAACAGGTTCTGCCGGACGGTCAGCGCCCGGTCCAGGTTCACCCGCTGCGGTACGACCGCCAGCAACTGCCGGGCGGCGGCGGGCGAGCCGATCACGTCCGCGCCGCACACCCGGGCCCGGCCCGAGGTGGCCCGCACCCGTGTGGTCAGCACCCCGATCGTCGTCGTCTTGCCCGCACCGTTCGGCCCGAGCAGGCCGAAGACCTCACCGGCGGCGACGGAGAAACTCAGCCCGTCCACCGCCGGTGGCATGTTGGGCTGGTACCGCTTGACCAGCTCCGTGACCACCACTGCCTCGTCCACGTCGTCATGCTCCGTCCTGGAACGTCGGTCCGATAGATGTATGTGTGCCGATAGGGGGCGCTAGGGGCACGCCAGGGGCGGAACCGGTCACAGACCCCGCGCGGCCAGCCAGCGCTGGACCGTGCCGGCGAGTTCCGGCCCCCGGTCGGCGACCATGCTGAAGTGGTCGCCGGCCGCGTCGACAGCCTCGTGCGGGTAGGGCCAGCGCGACCGCCAGCCGTCCGGTTCGCCGTCCCACTCCCCCAGCGGCTCGGTGGCCCGCACCAGCAGGGTCGCCGCCGCCATCTCGGTCGGCTGCCAGTCCAGGAACAGCGGCAGGTAGCCCGCCCACGCCGTCGTCCGCCAGTCGTCCATCGGCGTGTACGCGGTGTCCCGGTCGATCATCCCGTCGAGAAGCTGCGGCACCCACCCGCCGAGCACCTCGCTGTCGGCCGGGTAGGTGTCCATGAGCACCACCGCGTCCGGCGGGCGGCCCTGGCGTTCCAGTTCCCCGGCGAGCAGGTTGGCCACCATCGCACCACCGGAGTGACCGGCCACCACGAACGGGCCGGCACCGACGGTACGCAGCACCGTGTCGGCGTGCACCCGCAGCAGCGCGTCGAGGTCGGCGGGAAGCTCCTCGCCCACGCCGAACCCGGGGTTGGGCAGGGCCCACACGTCACGTACGCCCCGGAAGCCGGCGGCCAGCCGGGCGTACTCGTGCGCGCCGGAGAGCAGCGACATCGTGCAGCAGCACACCAACTGCGCCCGGGCGCCGCCCTCGGCCAGCCGGAGGATGCCGGCCGGGCGGGTGAGCTGCGCCGGCTCGCGGAAGCGGGGGCGGAACTGGGCGAGTTTGACCAGCAGTTCGGCATACCCGGCCGGGTCCTCGCGCGCCTTCGGCTGGTTGAACAACCCGCCGAGCAGTCCGCCGCCGGCACTCTCCCCGGCAGGTCCACCGGCGTCGTCCGCGCCGAGGAGCTGGCCGAGCAGGTGAACGGCCAGCGCCGTAGGGGTGGGGTGGTCGAAGAGCAGGGTCGCCGACAGCTCCACCGCGGTCTCCTGGCGCAGCGCGTCGCGCAGTTCCAGTGCGGTCAGCGAGTCGAAGCCGAGTTCCAGGAAGTCCCGGTCGGCCTCGACCGCGTTGGGCGAGGCGTGCCCGAGGACGGTGGCCACCCGCGCCCGGACCAGGTCCAGCAGGATCCGGTGCCGGTCGCCGGCCGGAACGCCGGCCAGCCGCTCGCGCAGCGCGCGGGCGGGATCGGTCGCGGCATCGCCGGCCCCCGGCTCCGCGCCGGCCGTCGCCTCGGGCACGCCGCGCAGTAGCGCGCTGGGCCGTACGGCGGTGAAGGCCGGCACGAAAGCGGGCCAGTCGAGGTCGGCCACGGCCAGTTGGTCGTCGCCGCGGACCAGAGCCTGCCCCAGCGCGGACAGGGCCACGTCGGCGGGCAGCGGCCGGACCCCCCGGCGGCGCAACTGCGCCGCGTCGGTGATCTCGTCCGCCCAGGGCACCCACGCGACGACGGTGGCCGGGCGGCCGGCGGCACGCCAGCCCGCGGCCAGCGCCGCCAGCCCGGCGCCCACGGCGGCGGCGACCGCCGCTCCCCCGCTGCCCCAGACGGCGGCCGTCGAGGCGAAGACGACGAACTCGTCGACCGGCAGGCCGGCGCAGGCCCGCCCGAGCAGTTCCACGGCGGCGGTACGGGCGGCCACGGCGTCGGCCAGCTCGTGCGGGTCCAGCACCGCCACCGGGTCGCCGGCGCCGTCGGAGTCGGCGACGTGCAGGACGGTGCGGATCTCGCTGCCGGTGGCGGCCAGCCGCTCCAGCACCTCGGGCAGCCCGTCCAGGTCGCCGACGGCGGTGACTGTGACGTCCGGGCCGGGCGGGTCGGCATCCGCCACCGGCCCCACGAGGACGAGGTGCGACGCGCCGCGCTCGGCGAGCCAGCGCAGCAGGTGCGGGGTACGCACCTGCGCGGACCCGTGCACCAGGACCGCGCCGCGGGGCCGCCAGTCCGTATCGGTGGCGCCGGCCGGGGCCCGGCGGAGCCGCCGGGCATACACCCCGCCGGCGCGTACCGCCACCTGGTCCTCGTCGCCGCCGGACGCGACGACCCGGGCGAGCGCGGCGAGCGCGACGTCGTCCGGCTCCGCCGGCAGGTCGACCAGCCCGCCCCACACGCGCGGCTGCTCCAGCGCCAGCACCCGGCCCAGGCCCCAGAGGTACGCCCCGGCCACGCCGGGAGCGGCGTCGTGCGCGTCGACGGCCACCGCGCCCCGGGTCACGGTCCACATCGGCGTGCCGTTCCCCGCAGCGGCGAGGGCCCGCACCAGCGCGGCCGTCCCGGCGAGCGCGCCGGTTCCCGCGCCGGCCGCCGGGTCCTCCGCCGCCAGCAGCGAGACCACGACCGACCAGGTGCCGTCGGCGAGCGAGGCCCGGGCGACGGCGTCCAGGTCGTCTCCGACCGCGACCAGCGTCGGGTCCAGGCCCTCGGCGCGCAGCACGGTGAGCACCGCGGTGGCGTCGGTGCCGGCCCCGGCCACCAGCAGGCATCGGCCGGTCGGCGTGGTACGGGCCGGGGACAGGTCGACGCGTTCCCAGTCGGCGCGGTAGCGCAGCCCGTCCAGCTCCGATCCGCGACGCCGCCGGTCCCGGTAGGAGGCGAGGGCGGGCAGCACGTCGGCGAGCGCGTCCTGCCGGTCGGCGGGCAGGCCGAGCTCGGCGGCCAGCTCGGCCGGTCGTCCCTGCGCCACGGCCGCCCAGAACTCCTCGTCCTCTCCGGTCGCGGCGGGCGGGATGAGATCCACTGTGGGCGGGTCCGGCCAGAAACGCTCGCGGTGGAAGGCGTAGGTGGGCAGCTCGACGCGCGCGGCGTCGCTGCCGTCGAAGGGAGCCGCCCAGTCGACCCCGGCACCGCGCAGGTCGACCGCGGCCAGCGCGCCGAGCAGCGTGGTCGCCTCCGGCTGGTCCCGGCGGGCGAGCGGCACGAAGGCCGCCGGTTCCATGTCGGGCAGGCACTCCCGGGCCAGCACGGTCAGGGCGCTGTCGGGGCCGAGTTCCACGAAGGTTCCGACGCCGCCGGCGGCGAGGGTGGCGACGCCCGCGTGGAAACGGACGGTGTCCCGGACGTGGTCGACCCAGTAGCCCGGGTCCGTGGCCTGGGCGGCGGTGAGCGGCTCGCCGGTGCGGTCGGAGACGATCGGAAGGTTCGGCGGGTGCCACGCGACCTTCTCCGCGACGATCCGGAAGTCGGCCAGCATGGCGTCCATCCGGGCGGAGTGGAACGCGTGGCTGACCCGCAGCCGACGGGACCGCCGCTCCTCGGCGGACAGCCGCCGCCCGGCCGCGAGCACGGCCTCCTCGTCGCCGGAGAGCACCACCGACCGTGGGCCGTTCACGGCGGCCAGGGACACCCGCTCGTCGAGCAGCGGGACCACCTCCGCCTCGGACGCCTGCACCGCCAGCATCGCCCCGCCGGGCGGCAACTGCTGCATGAGCCGGGCCCGGGCGGCCACCAGGGTCGCCGCGTCGGCCAGCGACAGCACCCCGGCGACGTGTGCCGCGGCCAGCTCGCCGACCGAGTGGCCGAGCAGGAACTGCGGGCGTAGCCCCCAGGCGGTGACCAGCCGGTATGCGGCGACCTCGTAGGCGAACAGCGCCGGCTGGGTGAACTCGGTACGGTCCAGCAGATCCGCGCCGGGCGAGTCGGCCTCGGCGAAGACCACCTCCCGCAGCGGCCGGCTCAAGTGCCGGTTCAGCTCCCCGGCCACCTCGTCGAAGGCGGCGGCGAAGACCGGGAACCGGCGGCACAGCTCGGCGCCCATGCCGAGGCGCTGGGCACCCTGCCCGGTGAAGAGGAACGCGACCTTGCCGGCCGGGCGGGCCACGCCTCGCACCACGCCGGGGGTGTCGCGCTCCTCGGCGACCGCGTGCAGGCCGGCCCGCAGCGCGTCGCGGTCCCCGCCGATCACCGCTGCCCGGTACGGCAGGGCCGCCCGGGTGGTGACCAGCGAGTACGCCACGTCGGCGGGGGTCAGATCGGGGTGGTCGGCCAGATGCGCCAGCAGCCGCCGCGCCTGCCCGGCCAGGGCCGGTGCGGAGCGGGCCGAGACGATCCACGGTACCGGCGGGGCGGGCGTACCGGCCGGCCGGACGTCGTCGGTGTCCGTGGCGGCGGCCTGCTCGATGACGACGTGTGCGTTGGTGCCGCTGATGCCGAACGCGGAGACCGCGGCCCGGCGTGGCTGCCCGGTCTCCGGCCATGGCTGCGGGCCGGTCAGCAGGGACACCGCCCCGGCCGACCAGTCGACGTGCGGGGTGGGCTCGTCCACGTGCAGCGTGGGCGGCAGCACCCCGTGCCGCATCGCCAGCACCATCTTCATCACCCCGGCCACACCCGCCGCCGCCTGGGTGTGCCCGATGTTCGACTTCACCGAGCCGAGCCACAACGGCCGCTCCGCGGACCGACCCTGCCCATACGTCGCGATCAGCGCCTGCGCCTCGATCGGGTCACCCAACGTGGTGCCCGTACCGTGCGCCTCGACGACATCCACCTGGTCGGCACCCAGCCCCGCGTTCGCCAGAGCCTGCCGGATCACCCGGCGCTGCGACGGGCCGTTCGGAGCGGTCAGCCCGCTGCTCGCACCGTCCTGGTTGACGGCGCTGCCGCGCAGCACGGCGAGGACCGGGTGGCCGTTGCGGCGGGCGTCGGAGAGCCGCTCGACGAGCAGCATGCCGGCCCCCTCGGACCAGCCGGTGCCGTCGGCGGCGGCGGCGAACGACTTGCACCGGCCGTCGGTGGACAGGCCCCGCTGCCGGGAGAACTCCACGAAGACGGTCGGGGTGGCCATCACCGACACCCCGCCGACCAGCGCCATCGTGCATTCGCCCAGCCGCAGCGCCTGGCAGGCGAGGTGCAGCGCGACCAGCGACGAGCTGCACGCGGTGTCCACGGTGACCGCCGGCCCCTCCAGCCCGAGAGCGTAGGAGATCCGGCCGCTCGCCACGGCTGCGGCGCTGCCGGTGCCGAGGTAGCCCTCGACGCCGCCGGTGACCCCGGTGAGCAGGGCCGCGTAGTCACCCTGGCTGCTGGTGGCCGCGTAGACACCGGTGGGCGCGCCGCGCAGCCGGGTGGGGTCGATGCCGGCCCGCTCGAACGCCTCCCAGGCGGTCTCCAGCAGCAGCCGCTGCTGCGGGTCCATGGCGAGGGCCTCGCGGGGGCTGATGCCGAAGAACGCCGGGTCGAAGTCCCCGGCGGAGTAGAGGAACCCGCCCTCACGCACGTACGACGTGCCCCGGCTGTCGGGGTCGGGGTCCGGGTCGTAGAGCGCGCCCAGGTTCCAGCCCCGGTCGTCCGGGAACGCCGACATCGCGTCGCCGCCGGCGGCCACCAGGTCCCACAGTTGCTCGGGTGACCCGACACCGCCGGGGAACCGGCAGCTCATGCCGATGATCGCCACCGGTTCGCTGAGCGCGGCGGTGAGCTGCTGGTTCTGCTGCTTGAGCTTCTGGTTGTCGAGCAGGGACGCACGCAGCGCGCCGACGACCTCGTCCAGGGAAACATTCATCGGGCGCTCCTCAGGGCCGGCCGGGTCACGAGTCGGAGCCTTCCAGGGCCATCCGGACCAGGCCGGCGACGTCGAGTTCGCGGATCTGGGTCTCGGGTGCGGACGGCGTGACCGGGGCAGCGGACGCCACGGCCGGCGTGCCGGCACTCGTACGGGCCAGCTGGAGCAACTGGTCGAGCAGGCCCGCCTGCCGCAGCTCGTCGAGCGGGATCGCGGCGAGGGCCCGGCGCACGGACTCCTCGTCGCCGCCGTCGCCGTCGTCCCCCGCAGCGCCCGCGAAGAGCTGCTCGTACAGGTGGTCGGCCAGGCCGTCCGGGGTGGGGTAGTCGAAGACGACGGTGGTGGGCAGGTCGTGCCCGGTCGCCGCGGTGAGCAGGTTGCGCAGTTCCACGGCGGTGAGCGAGTCGAAGCCGAGGTCCAGGAAGCCCCGGTCGGTCTCGATCGCGTCGGCGGAGGGGTGGCCGAGCACCTTCGCCGCGTCGACCCGCACCATCTCCAGCAGTGCGGCCCGCCGCTCGTCGTCCGGCAGCGCCCGCAGCCCGGCGAGCAGGTCCCGGGCGCCGGGCGCGACCGCCTCCGGCGCCTCGGCGGGGGCGGCGGCCAGCCCGCATACGGCCGGCAGGTCGGCCAGCAGCGGACTGGGCCGCAGCGAGGTGAACAGCGGCTGGAAGGTGGCCCAGTCGACGTCGGCGACGGTGACGCAGCTGTCGCCGACCGCCAGGGCGTGCCGCAGCCCGGCCATCGCCACGCCGGGCGGCATCACCT
>NZ_JAGPXV010000489.1:0-4689 GCF_018070405.1 Micromonospora sp. D75 | reverse complement strand
CGTACGAGGCGACCCGGTTCGCCACCGGCCGCAAGAACGCCCTGCGGGCCGGGCTCACCGCGCCGACCGGATGCGTGACCGAGCTGCCCGACCTGCGCGGGCCCGCCCTGCCGGGCTTCGCCGATCTCGTCTTCGGCGGCCACGACGTGGTCGCCACCCCGCTCACCAAACGCGCCGAGGCGCTCGCCGCCGCCGGGGTGCTGCCCGCCCGGCTGGCCGATGCCGTCGCGCCGGACCTGGCCGCCGTCGAGGCGGCGCTGCGACCCGCGCCGGTCGAGGGCGACCAGGGCGAGCGGATCGCCGCCGTGGGGCGCGACCTGACCGGGGTCCGCACGCGGCACGGGCTGGACCGGGGGGTGGTGGTCAACGTCGCCGCCACCGAACCGGCGCCCGCCCCGCACCCGGCGCACCACGACCTGGCCACGCTGCGCGACGCGCTGACCGGCCGGGCCGGCGTGCTGCCGCCCAGCTCTGCCTACGCGTACGCGGCGTTCACCGCCGGCTGCCCGTACGTGGACTTCACCCCGTCGACCGGCGCCCGCCTGCCGGCCCTGGCCGCGCTCGCCGCCGAACGCGGGCTGCCGTACGCCGGGCACGACGGCAAGACCGGCGAGACGCTGCTCAAGTCGGTGCTCGCGCCGATGTTCGCGATGCGGCACCTGGCCGTGCGCTCCTGGTCCGGCACGAACCTGCTCGGCGGCGGCGACGGCGCCACGCTCGCCGACCCGGCCGCCAACGCCGCCAAGGTCGGCAGCAAGCAGCGGGTGCTCGCCGAGACGCTCGGCTACCTGCCCCAGGGCCACACCCGGATCGAGTACGTCGAGGAACTGGGCGACTTCAAGACCGCCTGGGACCTGATCACGTTCGCCGGTTTCCTCGGCACCGGCATGCGGATGGAGTTCACCTGGCACGGCTGCGACTCGGCGCTCGCCGCGCCGCTCGTGCTGGACCTGGCCCGGCTCACCGCCGCCGCGCACGCCGCCGGCCGCCACGGCCCGCTGACCGAACTGGCGTTCTTCTTCAAGGACCCGCTCGGCGCGACCGGCCACGCGCTCGGCGAGCAGTGGACGGTGCTGCGGGACTTCGCCGCCGACCTGCACGCCCAGGCGACGCCGTGACCCGCCTGGCCGACCTGGCCGACCTGGTCCGGGCGCCGGCCGCGCTGTCCGTACCCGGGGACGTGCTGTCCGGCGCCGCCGCGGCCGGTGCGCTGGACCGCCGGACGCCCGCCCTGGCCGGCGCGTCGGTGCTGCTCTACTGGGCCGGGATGGCCGCCAACGACTGGGCGGACCGGCGGCTGGACGCGGTCGAACGGCCGGAGCGGCCGATCCCGTCCGGCCGGGTGCGCCCGTCCGTGGCGCTCGGCGTCGCGTCCGGCCTCACCGCCGCCGGGCTCGCGGTCGCCACCGCCGCCGGGGGCCGCCGGGCGGCGGCGGTCGCGCTCCCACTCGCGGCCACCATCTGGGGGTACGACCTGCGCGCGAAGAACACCGCCGCCGGCCCGGCGGTGATGGCCGCGTGCCGAGGGCTGGACGTGCTGCTCGGCGCGTCCGGCGGCCGGGTGGTCCGGGCGCTGCCCGCAGCGCTCACCATCGCCGCGCACACCTGGACGGTGACCGCGCTGTCCCGCCGCGAGGTGACCGGCGCGGACCGGCGTCTGCCGGGCCTCACGCTGGCCGGTACCGCGCTGATCGCGTTCACCACCCCGGCCCGGCCCACCGTGTTAAGCGGGGCCCCCTTCTCTACCGGATGCGTTAAGAGGGGGCCCTTCCTTCGGCTCGGGGAGCTGGTGCCGGCGGTGCTCGCGGCCGGGTACGCCGTCCGGTACGGCCGGGCGCAGGCCCGGGTGCTCGCCGATCCGTCACCGGCCCGGGTGCGCGCCGCCGTCGGGGCCGGGATCACCGGGCTGCCCGCCTTGCAGGGTTCGCTCACCGCCCGCGCCGGGGCGCGGCTGCTCGGCCTCGCCGTGGCCGGCGCCGCCCCGCTCGGCCGCCGCCTGGCCCGACTGATCTCCCCGACATGACCGCCGCCGACCCGCTGCCCGGCCCGGGCGCGCTGCGTTTCGGGTACGGCACCAACGGCTTCGCCAACCACCGCCTCGGTGACGCGCTCGCTGTTCTCGCCGACCTCGGCTACCAGGGTGTCGCGCTCACCCTGGACCACGACCACCTGGACCCGTTCGCCCCCGGCCTGGCCCGCCGGGTGGCCGCCGTGCGCCGCCGGCTGGACGCGCTCGGGCTGGCGGTGGTGGTCGAGACCGGCGCCCGCTACCTGCTCGACCCCTGGCACAAGCACGCGCCGACGCTGCTGCACGACGACCCGTCCCGGCGGGTGGAGTTCCTGCGCCGGGCCGTGCGGATCGGTGCCGAGCTGGGCGCGGAGGCGGTCTCCTTCTGGGCCGGCGTACGCCCGCCCGGCGTACCGCCCGGCGTCGCCGCCGACCGCCTCGTAGCGGGCTGCGCGGTGGTCTGCGCCGAGGCGGCGGAGGCGGGCGTGCCGCTGGGTTTCGAGCCCGAGCCGGGCATGTTCGTCGAGGACATCGCCGGGTGGCGGCGGCTGCGCGAGGCGCTCGGCGCGCCGCCCGGCTTCGGCATCACGCTCGACATCGGGCACTGCCGGTGCCTGGAGCCGCTGCCGGTGCCGCGGTGCGTGTCCGAGGTCGCCGCGTACCTGGTCAACGTGCAGATCGACGACATGCGCCGGGGCGTGCACGAGCACCTGGAGTTCGGCGCCGGCGAGATCGACTTCCCGCCGGTGCTGCGTGCCCTGGCCGACGCCGGCTACCGCGGGCTGGTGGCGGTGGAGCTGCCCCGGCACTCGCACGCGGCCCCGGCCGTCGCCGCCCGCTCACTGGACTTCCTGCGCGCCGCCGCCTCGCGCGGCGAGGGGCGGTGACCCACCACCTTCCACCCGGCAGAGGGGAGACGGCATGACACCCGACCGACTGCGCGCCGCGCTTCGGGGCGTACCCGACCCGCAGTGGCTGGACGCGGCGCTGCGCCGCGTCGCGACCGAACCCACGGCGATCGAACGGTTCTTCGCCACCGCCGCCCGGCGGTGCGGTCGCGGGCCGCTGCCCGACCCGCCCGGCTGGACGGCCGACGAGGCGGCCCGCGCGCTGCTGCTGACCACGCTGCCGAACGGCCACGCCGCCGCGGCCGAGACGCTCTACCGGCAGGGCGACGCCGCCGAGAAACGCGCCGTGCTGCGCGCGCTGCCGCTGCTGCCCATCGGCGCGGAGTGCGTGCCGCTGCTGCACGACGCGATCCGCACAAACGACACCCGGCTGGTCGCCGCCGCGCTCGGCCCGTACGCCCGGCACCTGGAGCAGCCGGCCTGGCGGCAGGCGGTGCTCAAGTGCGTGTTCACCGGCGTGCCCCTGGCGGTCGTCGACGACCTGCCGGAGCGGGCCGACGGCGAGCTGGCCCGGATGCTCGCCGCGTACGCCGCCGAGCGGCACGCCGCCGGCCGGACCATGCCCGACGACGCGGCCGACCTGCTGCGCCGGCTGACCATCCCCACCCCGGAGGCGTGACATGCGCATCTTCGACCCGCACATCCACATGACGTCCCGCACCACTGACGACTACGAGCGGATGGCCGCCGCCGGGGTCCGCGCGCTGGTCGAGCCGGCGTTCTGGCTGGGCCAGCCGCGCACCAGCGTGGACAGCTTCGTGGACTACTTCGACTCGCTGATCGGCTGGGAGCCGTTCCGGGCCGGGCAGTTCGGCATCCGGCACCACGCCACAGTGGCGCTCAACCCGAAGGAGGCGAACGACCCGCGCTGCCGCCCGGTGCTCGACCTGCTGCCCCGCTACCTGGACAAGGACGGCGTGGTGGCCGTCGGTGAGATCGGCTACGACGCGATGACGCCGGCCGAGGACGCCGCGCTGGCCGGGCAGCTCGCCCTGGCCGTCGCGTACGACCTGCCCGCGCTGGTGCACACGCCGCACCGGGACAAGGCACGCGGCGTACGGCGCACGCTCGACGTGGTCGCCGAGTCGGACATCGCGCCGGAACGGGTGCTCGTCGACCACCTCAACGAGGTAACTGTGGGGCTGGTCCGGGACACCGGCTGCTGGCTGGGCTTCTCCATCTACCCGGAGACGAAGATGTCGCCGCCGCGCATGGTCGAGCTGCTGAAGCGGTACGGGACCGAGCGGATGCTGGTCAACTCGGCCGCCGACTGGGGGCGGTCGGACCCGCTGCTGACCCGGGCCACCGGGGAGGCGATGCAGCTGGCCGGGTTCAGCGCCGACGACGTGGACCGGGTGCTGTGGCGCAACCCGGTCGAGTTCTACGGCCAGTCCGGCCGGCTCGACCTGACCGCCCTGGAGGCGAGCGACCCCACCTTCGCCGGCAACTCGATCCTGCGCGGAGGCGAATGATGCGGCTGCGCCACGCCGACGGCACGACCGTCCATCTCGGCTACTGCACGAACGTCCACCCGGCCGAGGACCTGCCCGGCATCGTCGCCCAGCTCGACACGTACGCGGTAGCGGTGCGCCGGGCGCTCGGCGCCGACCTGCTCGGGCTCGGGCTCTGGCTGGCCGCGCCGGTGGCCGCCGCGCTCGCCGCCGACCCGGCGGCCCGCCGCCGGCTGCGTCACGAGCTGACGGTACGGGGCCTGGAGGTGGTCACGCTCAACGGCTTCCCGTACGCCGCGTTCCAGGCCCCGGTGGTCAAGGG
>NZ_JAGPXV010000488.1:0-4698 GCF_018070405.1 Micromonospora sp. D75 | reverse complement strand
GGGGGTACGGAGGTGACGTCGGGGGTGGGCGTGGACGGCACTGCGGGCTGGGTCGCCTGGGGCGGCGGGATCACCACCGGCCCGATCGAGGGTGTCGGCAGGAACGGGGTGCTGGTGTCGGGGAGCGCGCTGTTGCCCACCGTCGCCGATCCGGTGCTGATGGCGGCGAGGATCGGCATCGACGCGGTGCCGGCGAGCAGCGCCACTGTGAGCAGGTAGCCCCGGCTGGGGGCGCCGGCGCCGGGGGCGCGGTGGGCGCCGACGACCCGGCGGTACGGGGAGGCGGGCAGCGCGCGGTGCCGGCCGAGGAAGGGTGAGCCGGGGGGACCCTCTGGTTCGGACACCGGCACACTCCTCACGCGCGAACGGGGACGGGAGAGCACGCGCGGATATTCGGACAAATGCCGCGCAACAGCTCACCGCAAGCTTGACCCAGTGACGCTCAGTTCACCAGTCGCAACCGCGTGTCGACACACATTTTGTACGTCAGCCGATCCCGCCACTGGGGACAAAGACGGCTATCCGTCATGAAGACGATGGAACCTCACCCACCAAGGAGGCCATACTGTGGGCCCGCTCACCTCCTCTGCAATCATTCAGACACGACGGCAACGCAGCCGCCACCTCCGCGTACCCCGCGGCTGGTGCGGAACGGCGCCGGCGCTCCCGGGCCTGGGTCTGTCCCCGACCGACTCCGGCTCACGCCGCGCGGCAACCCCTACCGGGGTCAGGCGCGGTCGCCAGGGACCGACCCGGCATCAGCCGGGCGGGCGCACGAGGTGCTCGGCTCGGGTAACCCCCGGCGCCGGCGCAGACAGACAGGGAGAGACGGATGGCAAAGGGCGACCCCGGGGCCGCCACCCGCAGTAAGCGGGCCGCACCCCGCACCAGGCGCGCCGCCGCGGCCGGTGAACCGGAACTCGTACAGCTGCTCACGCCGGAAGGTGAGCGGATCGAGACCGCGCTCGGCCCGGACGGGACCGAGTACCGCGTCGACTTCACCGACGAGGAGTACCGCGGGCTCTACCGCGACCTCGTGCTGGTCCGCAAGCTGGACGCCGAGGCCACCGCGCTGCAGCGCCAGGGCGAGCTGGGACTGTGGGCCAGCCTGCTGGGCCAGGAGGCGGCGCAGGTCGGCTCCGGCCGGGCGCTGCGTACGCAGGACATGGCGTTCCCGACCTACCGCGAGCACGGCGTGCTCTACTGCCGCGGCATCGACCCGATCATGCCGCTGGGCCTGTTCCGCGGCGTCGACCAGGGCGGCTGGGACCCGAACGAGTTCAAGTTCAACATGTACACGATCGTGATCGGGGCGCAGACCCTGCACGCGACCGGGTACGCCATGGGTGTCGCCATGGACGGCAAGACCGGCGGCGAGGACGGCGAGGCGGTCATCGCCTACTTCGGTGACGGCGCCACCAGCCAGGGCGACGTCAACGAGTCGTTCGTCTGGGCCAGCGTCTTCAACGCCCCGCTGGTGTTCTTCTGCCAGAACAACCAGTACGCCATCTCCGAGCCGCTGGAGCGGCAGACCCGCGTGCCGCTGTACCGGCGGGCCGGCGGGTTCGGCTTCCCCGGCGTCCGGGTGGACGGCAACGACGTGCTCGCGTCGTACGCGGTGACCCGGCACGCGCTGGACAACGCGCGCAACGGCCAGGGCCCGAGCCTGATCGAGGCGTACACCTACCGGATGGGCGCGCACACCACCTCCGACGACCCGACCCGCTACCGCATCGCCAGCGAGGTCGAGGCGTGGCAGGCGAAGGACCCGATCGCCCGGATGAAGGCGTTCCTGACCAAGCAGAAGATCGCCGACGAGTCGTTCTTCACCGCTGTCGACGAGCAGGCCCGCACCGAGTCGGTGCACCTGCGCGAGCGTGTGCTCGCCATGCCCGACCCGCAGCCGGTGAGCATGTTCGACCACGTCTACCCCAACGGCTCTCCCGAGCTGAACGAGCAGCGGGCCCGGTTCACGCAGTACATGGAGTCCTTCGAGGGGAGCGCGCACTGATGGCCACGGAGACGCTCACCCTCGGCAAGGCGCTGAACACCGGCCTGCGGCGGGCCCTGGAGAACGACCCGAAGGTCGTCATCATGGGCGAGGACGTCGGCAAGCTCGGCGGCGTGTTCCGGATCACCGACGGCCTCCAGAAGGACTTCGGCGACCAGCGCGTCATCGACACCCCGCTGGCCGAGTCCGGCATCATCGGCACCGCCGTCGGCCTGGCCATCCGCGGTTTCCGGCCGGTCTGCGAGATCCAGTTCGACGGCTTCGTCTACCCCGCGTACGACCAGATCGTGTCGCAGGTGGCGAAGATGCACTACCGCTCGCAGGGCAAGGTGCGGATCCCGATGGTCATCCGCATCCCGTTCGGCGGCGGTATCGGCGCGGTCGAGCACCACTCCGAGTCGCCCGAGGCGTACTTCGCGCACACCGCCGGTCTCAAGGTGGTGAGCTGCGCGAACCCGCAGGACGCGTACGTGATGATTCAGCAGGCGATCGCGTCGGACGACCCGATCGTGTTCCTGGAGCCGAAGCGGCGCTACTGGGAGAAGGGTCCGGTGGACCTGGACGCGCCGATCGCCGACGCGTACCCCCTGCACTCGGCCCGGGTCGCACGGCCCGGCACGGACGCGACGGTCCTGGCGTACGGCCCGATGGTGCGCACCGCGCTCGACGCGGCCACCGCCGCCGCCGAGGACGGCCGCGAGCTGGAGGTCATCGACCTGCGCACGATCTCGCCGCTGGACCTGACCGCGGCGTACGAGTCGGTGCGGCGCACCGGCCGCTGCGTGGTCGTGCACGAGGCCCCGGGCAACCTGGGTCTCGGGTCGGAGATCGCGGCCCGGATCACCGAGGAGTGCTTCTACTCCCTGGAGTCCCCGGTGCTGCGGGTGACCGGCTTCGACACCCCCTACCCGGCCGCCCGGGTGGAGGAGGAGTACCTGCCCGACCTGGACCGGGTGCTCGACGCCGTCGACCGCACGTTCGGCTGGTGAGCGGCATGTCCCGGATCAAGGAGTTCAACCTTCCCGACCTGGGCGAGGGCCTGACCGAGGGCGAGATCCTCGCCTGGCTGGTCAAGGTCGGCGACGACATCGAGCTGAACCAGCCGATCGTCGAGGTGGAGACCGCGAAGGCGGCGGTCGAGATCCCGGCGAAGTGGGCCGGCCGGGTGCAGGCGATCTTCCACCCGGAGGGGTCCACTGTCGAGGTCGGCGTGCCGATCATCGCGATCGACACCGACCCGGGCGCCGGGCCGATCGAGGGGTCGACGACCGGTACCCCCGCGTCGGACCTGCCCGCTCCGTCGGCAGCGTCGCTCGCCGCGGTCCAGGTCGCGCCCGCCGAGGGCATGGTCGAGCCGGGCCTGATCGGTGGTGTGGCCCCGGGTGGGCGTACCGCCGTGCTGGTCGGCTACGGCCCGCGCAACGCCCCGGCCAAGCGCCGCCCGCGCAAGGGTGACGCGCCGGCACCGGCTCAGGCCGCCGCCCCGGTGGCGCCCGCCCCGCCCGCTCCCGCCCCGGCGGTCAACGGCAACGGCCGGGTCTCCGGTCCGGTGCTGGCCAAGCCGCCGGTCCGCAAGCTGGCGAAGGACCTCGGCATCGACCTGGCCACGCTGACCGGCTCGGGTCCGCTCGGCTCGATCACCCGTGAGGACGTACAGCGGGCGGCGACCGCGACCCCGGCGGCGGCCGAGCCGCTGACGGTCACGACGCCGGCCGCGTCGGCCGCGAGCTTCGGCGCGGACCGCGAGCAGCGCATCCCGGTCAAGGGGGTACGCAAGCTCACCGCGGAGAACATGGCCCGCTCGGCGTTCACCGCCCCGCACGTGACGGAGTTCCTGACCGTCGACGTGACCCGGGCAATGAAGGCGCTGGACCGGCTGCGCGACCGGCGGGAGTGGCGCGACGTACGGGTCTCGCCGCTGCTGCTGGTCGCCAAGGCGGTGCTGCTGGCGGTCAAGCGGCACCCGATGGTCAACTCGACCTGGGCCGGCGACGAGATCGTGGTGAAGGAGTACGTCAACCTCGGCATCGCGGCGGCCACCGAGCGCGGCCTGATCGTGCCGAACATCAAGGACGCCGGGCGGCTCTCGCTGCGCGAGCTGGCGGACGCGATGACGGACCTGGTGCAGACCGCGAAGTCGGGGAGGACGTCCCCGGCGGACATGTCCGGCGGCACGTTCACCATCACCAACGTCGGCGTCTTCGGCGTCGACACCGGTACGCCGATCCTGCCCCCGGGCGAGTCGGCGATCCTCGCCTTCGGCGCGGTACGGGAGCAGCCGTGGGTGCACAAGGGCAAGGTGAAGCCGCGCCTGGTGACCACGCTCGGCCTCTCCTTCGACCACCGCATCATCGACGGTGAGCTGGGCTCGAAGTTCCTCCGCGACATCGGGGACTTCCTGGCCGACCCGGAGGCGGCGCTGCTCGCCTGGACCTGACGCACCACCGCTCCGGTCACGGCCGGTGTGCCACGGGTGAACGCCCGGCACACCGGCCGTAACCGTTTCGGGAACGGAATCATAGGATCTGAGGGCAGGCTGACCTACGATCCTTAGGTACGTGGTTCAGCTCACCTAATAATCGATGGCGATGGGCGGCCTGGTGCGCTTAAATAGAGACATCAAGGGGCTGACAACCGAATAGCCAGGAGGAGAGACCCAAGATGAGCATGATCGAGCGAATCCGTAC
>NZ_JAGPXV010000487.1:0-4699 GCF_018070405.1 Micromonospora sp. D75 | reverse complement strand
CGCCAGCGAACCGGCCCGGACCACCCGCGAGTAGCCGTACAGCGCCTCCCACGGGCCGCCCGAGCCGAGCCGGGTCACCACACCGGCGTCCGCCGGCGGCTCGGGCGGCGCGGCGGTCACGCGCCGGCCCGCAGCGTCGCCAGCGCCTCGGCGACGGTGAACGCGCCCGCGTAGAGCGCCTTCCCGGCGATCACGCCCTCCACGCCCACCGGCTCCAGCGTGGCCAGCGCCCGCAGGTCGTCGAGCGTGGACACGCCGCCGGAGGCGATCACCGGGGCGTCGGTGCGGGCACACACCTCGCGCAGCAGGTCCAGGTTCGGCCCGCGCATGGTGCCGTCCTTGGTGATGTCGGTGACCACGTACCGCGCCGCGCCCGCCGCGTCCAGCCGGGCCAGCACCTCGTACAGGTCGCCGCCGTCGCGGGTCCAGCCGCGCGCCGACAGGGTACGGCCGCGCACGTCCAGCCCGATCGCCACCCGGTCGCCGTACTCGCCGCAGATCCGGTCGCACCACTGCGGATCCTCCAGCGCGGCGGTGCCGATGTTCACCCGCGCCGCCCCGGTGGCCAGCGCCGCCCGCAGCGACTCGTCGTCGCGGATGCCACCGGACAGCTCCACCTTCACGTCCAGCTTGCCGACCACCTCGGCCAGCAGCGCGGCGTTGGAGCCCCGCCCGAACGCGGCGTCCAGATCCACCAGATGGATCCACTCCGCGCCGTCGGACTGCCAGGCCAGCGCCGCGTCCAGCGGGTCGCCGTACGCGGTCTCGCTACCGGCGGCGCCCTGCACGAGCCGGACGGCCTGGCCGTCGGCGACGTCCACGGCGGGCAACAGGGTGAGGCTCAACGCTTCTCTCCTCGGATCCTCAACGACGGTCCAGCGCGATCACCACGATCGCGGGCAGGACCAGCAACAACAACGCGACCAGCACCAGCCGCAGCGCCAGGTCGTCCACCAGGCTCCAGATGCCGACCACCGCCACCGCGGTGAGCACCAGGATCGTCGCCCGCTCCCGGCGGGTGTGCCGGCGCAGCCGGCCGGTACGGCCGCGCCGCAGCGACGGCGTCAGCCGGCGTACCAGGGAACGACGCCGCTCCCGGCGGGCCACCCGGCGGGCGCGGACGGCGCGCGCACGCTCCTGCTCGGCCTCGCGCTCCGCGCGGCGGCGGGCCCGCTCCTTGCTCACGCCGACGCCAGCGGGCCGGTCACAGCGTGCCGAGCCAGTTGCGCAGCAGCGCCGCACCGGCGTCGGCCGACTTCTCCGGGTGGAACTGCGCTGCCGACAGCGCGCCCCGCTCCACCGCGGCCACGAAGTCCGTGCCGTGGTGCGCGGTGGTCACCGTGGCGCCCGCCTCGGCCAGCGCCGCCGGGTCCGTCACGCCGTAGGAGTGCACGAAGTAGAACCGGGTGCCCTCCGGCAGCCCGGCGAACAGCGTCGAGCCGGCCGGCGGCCGCACCGTGTTCCAGCCCATGTGCGGCAGCCGCCGCGCGGGCAGCCGGGTCACGCCGCCGGGCAGCAGCCCGAGCCCCTTGGTGACCACGCCGTGCTCCTCGCCGTGCCCGAAGAGGATCTGCATGCCGACGCAGATGCCCAGCACCGGCCGCCCGGCGGCGACCCGCTCGGCGATCACCGGCCCGGCGCCCAGCGCCTCGATCCCGGCCATGCAGGCGGCGAACGCGCCCACGCCCGGCACCACCAGGCCGTCGGCCGACGCGGCGGCGTCCAGGTCGTCGGTGACGGTCACGTCGGCGCCGGCCCGCGCCACCGCGCGCTCGGCCGACCGCAGGTTGCCCGAGCCGTAGTCGAGCACCACCACGCGCCGCGTCATCAGCTCTCCCCCGGCAGCAGCCAGAGCACCCCGGCGACGGTGGCCAGTACGGCCAGCAGCCCGGTGACCACCACGGCGGCGCGCGGCGCGCCCTGCTTGAGCAGCGACCACGTCCCGCCGACCAGCAGCCCGGCCAGGATCAACACAAGAGTGGGCAGCACCTTCATTAGAGAGCGCCCTTCGTGGACGGCACCACACCGGCGTTACGCGGGTCCAGCGCGGTGGCCTCGCGCAGCGCGCGGGAGACGGCCTTGAACTGCGCCTCGACCACGTGGTGCGCGTCCGGGTGACCGCCCGGCCGGGCCGCGCGCAGCACGTCCACGTGCAGCGTGATCCGGGCCGACTGGCCGAACGACTCCCAGATGTGCCGGGTCATGCTCGTCGGGTAGACCGGCCCGATGTACGGGGCCAGCACCGGCTCGTCGTGCACCACGTACGGACGGCCGGACAGGTCGACGGCGGCGCGGACCAGCACCTCGTCCATCGGGACGGTGGCAGAGCCGTACCGCCGGATGCCCGCCTTGTCGCCCAGCGCCCGGTCGAACGCGGCGCCCAGCGCCAGCGCGGTGTCCTCCATCGTGTGGTGCGCGTCGATCTCCAGGTCGCCGACCGTGTGCACGGTCAGGTCGAAGCCGCCGTGCCGGGCGATCTGGTTGAGCATGTGGTCGTAGAAGCCGACGCCGGTGGAGATGTCGGCCTGGCCGGTGCCGTCGAGGTCGATCTCGACGAGCACCTTGGTCTCGTTTGTGACCCGCTCGATCCGGGCGATCCGGGCGATCCGGCTCATGAAACGTTCTCCATCGCGGTGAGGAAGGCGTCGGTCTCGGTCGGGGTGCCGGCGGTGACGCGCAGCCAGCCGGGCAGGCCGACGTCGCGCACCAGCACGCCGGCATCGAGCAGGGTACGCCAGGCCACCGCCTGGTCCCCGTCGACGGCGAACAGCACGAAGTTCGCGTCGCTGTCGGCCACCCGGTGGCCCCGGGCGCGCAGCTCGGCGACGATCCGGTCCCGCTGCTCCATGATCGCGGCCACGGTGCCGAGCAGGGCGTCCCGGTGCGCCAGCGCCGCGCGGGCGGCGGCCTGGGTGAGCGCGGACAGGTGGTACGGCAGCCGGACCAGCTGCACCGCGTCCACCACCGCCGGGTCGGCGGCCAGGTAGCCGAGCCGGCCGCCGGCGAAGCCGAACGCCTTGCTCATGGTGCGGGTCACCACCAGCCGCGGGTGGCCGGGCAGCACCGCCAGCGCGCTCACCGTGCCGGGCCGGGCGAACTCGGCGTACGCCTCGTCCACGACCACCATGCCGGGCGCCTCGTCCAGCACGGCGGCGACCACGGCCGGGTCGAGCGCGGTGCCGGTCGGGTTGTTCGGCGAGCAGAGGAACACCACGTCCGGCCGGTGCTCGCGGACCTGGGCCACCGCCTCGTCGGCGGTGAGCCCGAAGTCCGCGCCGCGCCGGGCGGGCACCCACCGGGTGCCGGTGCCGAGCGCCAGCAGCGGGTGCATCGAGTACGCCGGGGTGAAGCCGAGCGCGGTGCGCCCGGGACCGCCGAACGCCTGCAGCAGCTGCTGCTGGATCTCGTTGGAGCCGTTCGCCGCCCACACGTGGTCGGCGGTGAGCCCGTGTCCCAGGTAGGCGGCCAGGTCGGCGCGCAGCGCCACCGCGTCCCGGTCCGGGTAGCGGTTGAGGTCACGCAGCTCGGCGGCGAGCGCCTTGCCGATCGCCTCGACCACCGGCTCGGGCACCGGGTAGGAGTTCTCGTTGGTGTTCAGCCGCACCGGCACGTCGAGCTGCGGCGCGCCGTACGGCGTGCGCCCGCGCAGGTCCTCGCGGATCGGCAGGTCGTCGAGCGTGGTCACGACGCCCCGCCCTCGGGGAACCGGACGCTGACCGCCTGGCCGTGCGCGGGCAGGTCCTCCACGGTCGCCAGCGTGACCACGTGCGGGGCCACGTCGCGCAGCGCCTCCTGCGTGTATTCGACCAGGTGGACGCCGCGCAGGAACGACTGCACGGACAGCCCGGAGGAGTGCCGGGCGCAGCCGCCGGTGGGCAGCACGTGGTTGGAGCCCGCGCAGTAGTCGCCGAGCGACACCGGCGACCACGCGCCCACGAACACCGCACCGGCGTTGCGGACCCGCAGCGCCCACTCGCGGGCGTTCTCGGTCTGGATCTCCAGGTGCTCGGCCGCGTACGCGTCGACCACCCGCAGGCCCGCCTCCAGGTCGTCGACCAGTACGACGCCGCTCTGCTCGCCGCGCAGCGCGGTGCCGATCCGCTCGGCGTGCTTGGCCGCGGGCGCCTGCCGGGCAAGCTCCGCGTCGACCGCGTCGGCCAGCGCTGTGGACGGGGTGACCAGCACGCTGGCCGCGAGCGGGTCGTGCTCGGCCTGGCTGATCAGGTCGGCGGCGACGTGCGCCGGGTCGGCGGTGTCGTCGGCCAGGATCGCGATCTCGGTCGGGCCGGCCTCGGCGTCGATGCCGACCACGCCGCGCAGCAGCCGCTTCGCGGCGGTGACCCAGATGTTGCCCGGGCCGGTGATCATGTCGACCGGCTCGCAGCGCTCGTCCCCGGCCGGGTCGGCGCCCGCCCCGTACGCGAGCATGGCGACGGCCTGGGCGCCGCCGACGGCGTACACCTCGTCCACGCCGAGCAGCGCGCAGGCCGCCAGGACCCGGCGGTCCGGCAGGCCGTCGTTGTCCTTCTGCGGCGGGCTCACCACCACCAGCGAGCGCACCCCGGCCGCCTGGGCCGGCACCACGTTCATCACCACCGTCGACGGGTACATGGCCAGGCCGCCGGGGACGTAGAGACCGACCCGGTCGACCGGCACCCACCGCTCGGTGACCGTGCCGCCGGGCACCACGGTCTTGGTG
>NZ_JAGPXV010000486.1:0-4723 GCF_018070405.1 Micromonospora sp. D75 | reverse complement strand
GTCGGCCGGCCCGCCACCGGCGGCGAGCACGCCCTGCGAGGCGGTCGGACCCGGCACGCCCACCGGCGGGGTGGCGTCCGCCGCGGCGGCGCTGATCCGAAAGCTCATCTGCACCTGCCGGTCCCGCCCGCTGCGCGGGTCCAGCCGGCCGATCACCGCGCCGGCCAGCGGGGCACGGCGCTGCGCCTCGGCCGAGGCGGCGAGCGTCAACCGCAGGGTCGCGGTCCGGCCGGCCGGCAGGACGCCCAGCTCGCACCGGGTCCGGTCGGGCGTCACCGCGGCGCAGCCGCTCCCGGTGTCGCCGACCGTGACACCGGCCGGCAGGAGCACCTCGACACGGCCCGCGGCGTCGACAGCGCCGGTGTTGCCGAGCCGGACGGTGAGCGTGCTGGGCGCGCCGCTGATGTCGAACAGCACCTCGTCGGCGCGCAGCGAGATCCCGGGCACCGGCGGCCCGGGCGGGAAGAGCACCGGGAAGCCCTCGTCGTCGTACGCCGCTCCGCTGACCCCCGGCGCGACGGCGGTGACCTGCACGGAACCGGTCAGCGGCATGGTCCGCCAGGCGTCGCCGTCGACCCGTACCCGGATGGTCGCGCTGAACCGGGCGCCCGGCTCGGCGTCCCACCCGACGCAGCTGTGGTTGGCGCCGCCGGTCGGCTGGCAGCCCGGCGTGCCCGCGTCGGTCAGCCCGGGCGGCAGCGTGTAGGCGAGCGTGATCCGCTCCGCCCGGCCGCCGGTGTTCGTCACCGTCACCCGCAGCGTGGCCACCGTGCTGTCGGCGTTCCAGTAGTCGGGGGTGAGCACCACGTCCTCGGTGTTCACCCGTACCCCGAGCGGCCCGCCGGGCGGCTGGGCCGAGGGCGGCGGCGGGGGCTGGACCGGCGGCACGACCGGCGGCGGCGCGCTGGTGGTGTTCGGGGCCGCGCTGGTCGGCGCCGGTTCGACGGGCGGGCTGCTGACCGGCGGGGCCGGCGCGGTGGTGACCGGCGGCGGAGGCGTGCTCGGGGGTGGCGGCGCCTCGGTGGGCGGCGGTGCGGGCGAGCTGGTTCCCGGGTCCGCGGTGGGGACCGGTTCGGTCGGCTCGCCGGCCGGATCGGCGGGTTCGATCACCCGGGCCAGGCCGGCCGGACCTCCGGCGGCGGCCGTGGCTCCGGCCGGCGCCACCGCCACCGCCGCCGCGACCAACGCGGGCACCAGCAGTGCGAGGGTACGACGGAGCGCGGCCCGCCGAACGGGTCGAACGCGCAGGCGGGCCATCTGTCCTCCGGGGCGGGTCAAGGTGTCCCATTATTCGGTGACGCTTGCCATCAGGCACTAGTCCTGCCAGGAAACGAATTCGTAACGTGTCCGGGACATCTGGACGGGACCGGTACGCTCCGCTCGTGACCGGATATCTCGGCTCGTACGCCACGCTCGGTCTGCTGCTGCTCGCCGCCGTGCTCTTCTTCGTGACGGCGTTCTCCGCGAACCGGGTGTTACGTCCGAGCCGCCCGGCCGAGCCGTGGGGCAAGCGGGCCACGTACGAGTGCGGCATCGACCCGGTCGGCGGCGACTGGGCCCAGATGCAGATCCGCTACTACGTCTACGCCTACCTGTACGTGCTCTTCGCGGTCGAGGCGGTCTTCCTGTTCCCCTGGGCGCTGGTGTTCGACCGGCCCGGCTTCGGCGCCACCACCGTGGTCGAGATGGGCGTCTTCGTGGCGATCGTCGCGCTCGGCATCCTCTACGCCTGGCGGCGCGGCGTCCTGCGCTGGACCTGACCCGTCAGGCGCCGCGCGTCACCTGACCTCCTAGGCCAGCCCGCGCCGGGTCGCCGCCGGCGGCCGGTCGCCCCGGATCGAGGCCACCATGTCCAGCACCCGGCGGGTCTCGCGGACCTGGTGGGCGCGGAACACCCGGGCGCCGAGCCAGGCCGAGACCGCGGTGGCGGCGAGCGTCCCCTCCAGCCGCTCGGGCACCGGCAGGTCGAGCGTCTCGCCGATGAAGTCCTTGTTCGACAGGGCCACCAGCAGCGGCCAGCCGGTGTCGGTCAGCTCCGCCAGCCGCCGGGTGATCTCCAGCGAGTGCCGGGTGTTCTTGCCGAAGTCGTGCGCCGGGTCGATCAGGATGCCGTCCCGGCGTACGCCCAGCCCGGCCGCGCGTTCGGCCAGCCCGGTCACCGTGGCGAGCACGTCGGCCACCACGTCGTCGAAGTGGGCCCGGTGCGGCCGGGTACGCGGCGCGAGCCCGCCGGCGTGCGAGCAGACCAGCCCGGCGCCGGTCGCCGCGGCGACCCGGGCCAGCGCCGGATCCGCCCCCGACCAGGTGTCGTTGAGCAGGTCCGCGCCGGCCGCCACCGCCTCCACCGCCACCTCGGCCCGCCAGGTGTCGATGGAGACGACCACCTCGGGGAAGGCGGACCGGACCGCGGCGATGGTGTCCACCGTCCGCCGGATCTCCTCGGCCACGTCCACCTCGTCGCCCGGGCCGGCCTTCACCCCGCCGATGTCGATGATCTCAGCGCCCTCGTCGACCGCGCGCTCCACCGCGCGCAGCGCGCTGTCCTGGGCGAACGTGGCGCCCCGGTCGAAGAACGAGTCGGGCGTGCGGTTGACGATCGCCATCACCACCAGCTCACCGGGGCCGAACGTCCGTCCGCCCAGCCGCAACGCCCCGGTCATGCCCGCCTCCTCGTCGCCCGCGCTCGCCGGCCGGTCCGACGCTATCCGGTCCCGTGCGCGCCACCCCTGCCGGTCCCGTGCGTCGGACGCATTTACCGACCGGACGTCCCGGAGGGCTCGCCCGATCCCGGCCCGCATGCCACGATCTGTGCATGGGTGAGGTTCTGCTCCTCTTGGTCGTCGCGCTGACAGTCGCGGCGGTGGTGTTCGGCGTGACGGTGCTGGTCTCCGGCAAGGATCCGGGCCTGACACCGGCCGAGCCGGACGGGCGGGCCGTGCCCCTGCCGGGCAGCCGTCCGCTCGACGAGTCGGACGTGACAGGCGTCCGCTTCGACACGGCGCTGCGCGGCTACCGGATGGCCCAGGTCGACTCCGCGCTGCGCCGCGCGGCGTACGACATCGGCTACAAGTCCGAGCTGATCAGCGTGTTGGAGGCGGAGAACGCGGCCCTGCGCGACGGCCGCACCGAGGACGCCGACGCGCTGCGCCGGGCGCGCGAGGAGGCCGCCGCGACCCGGCCCGAGACCGAGCAGGCGGTCGACCCGTCCGACCCGGAGCCGGTGGTGATCGACCTGTCCGCGCCCGAGCAGCCGTCCCGTACCGACGCCGACGGACAGCCGGGAGGCACCCCGGCCGAGCCGGGCGTGGCGGAGGCCCCCGCCGCCGCGGCGACCGAGGACACCGTCTCCCCGGCGAACGGGATCGCTGCCGGCTCGGCCGACGACGACCGGGAGCGCGGTTCGGTGGTCCGGTCGGAGTCCGCGTGACCGGCGCCGGCCGCCCGGCCGACGACTTCACCGAGGCGTCCCGGCGCGGCGCCGGCGAGGTCACCGCCACCGTGATCGTCGACGCGCCGGCCGATCGCGTCTTCGCCGCGCTCACCGCCTGGGAACGCCAGTCGGACTGGATCCCGCTGACCCGGGTCCGGGTGGTCGAGGGTGACGGCGGCGAGGGCAGCCTGGTCGAGGCGGTCACCGCGCTCGGCCCGGCCGTGCTCCGGGACGAGATGCGTGTGGTCCGGGTCGACGCCCCGTACGAGGTCGGCGTGGTGCACTGCGGCAAGCTGCTGCGCGGCCCCGGCGTGCTGCGCTGCACCCCGATGGACCGCGACCGCACCCAGGTGGTCTGGCACGAGTGGTTCCACCTGCCGGGTGGCCCGGCCGGGCGGGTGGCCTGGCCGGTGCTCTGGCCCGGCTCGAAGTTCAGCCTGACCCAGGCGTTGAAGAAGTTCGCCCGGCTGGTCGAGCAGGGCCGGCTGCCCTGACCGGCGGTCGGCGCGGCGGGGCTGTCGGTGGCCCGGCCTATCGTGGACGCCGTGACTGACCTGGTGAACGGCCCCGACGGGCTGCCGCGCTGCGCGTGGGGAGCGAGCACCCCCGACTACGCCGTCTACCACGACGAGGAGTGGGGCCGGCCGCTGCGCGGCGACGACGCGCTCTACGAGCGGCTGACGCTGGAGGCGTTCCAGTCCGGCCTGTCCTGGCTGACCATCCTGCGCAAGCGGCAGGCGTTCCGGGACGCCTTCGCCGGGTTCCGGATCGAGTCGGTGGCCCGCTACGGCGAGTCCGACGTGGCCCGGCTGATGGCCGACGCGGGGATCGTCCGAAACCGGGCCAAGATCGAGGCGGCGATCGCCAACGCCCGGGCCGCGTCGGTGCTGCCCGAGGGCCTCTCCGCGCTGCTCGGGTCGTTCGCGCCGCCGGCCCGGGCGGCGCGCCCCCGGTCCTTCGCCGAGGTGCCGGCCACCAGCCCGGAGTCCGCCGCGATGGCCAAGGCGCTCAAGAAGCGGGGCTTCCGGTTCGTCGGCCCCACCACCGCCTACGCGCTGATGCAGGCCACCGGCATGGTCGACGACCACCTGGCCGACTGTCACGTGAGCGGTGACCGGCCGGGGTGTGACCGAGCGCGCCACCTCCGGCGTGATGGGATTGGGACATGACCGACACCGAGCCGCGTACGAGCGGGACGACCGACGGTGAGACCACTACCGGCGCCTGGGCGGTGCTGCTGCCCGCCGAGCGCTTCGAGGCCGAGCGGCTGGTGCACCACGACGTGCTGGAGCT
>NZ_JAGPXV010000485.1:0-4724 GCF_018070405.1 Micromonospora sp. D75 | reverse complement strand
AACGTGGTGAGCGCGACGAGGACCTGCGCCGGCTCACCGGGCTGCTCGCCGGCAACCGGCTGGTCACCCTGCTCGGGCCGGGCGGAGCGGGCAAGACGCGGCTGGCGAGCGTGGCGGCGGGCCGGCTCGCCGACGGCGTACCCGGCGGGGCGTGGCTGGTCGAGCTGGCACCGATCACCGACCCGGCGGACGTGCCACGGGCCGTGCTCGACACGCTCGGGCGGCGGGACCGGAAGCTGGAACCGGTACGCCAGCCGGCCCGCGACACGCTCGGCCGCCTGGTGGACACGATCGCCACCGACGAGACGCTGATCGTGCTGGACAACTGCGAACACGTCGTCGAGGCCGCCGCCCGGCTCGCCGAGGACCTGCTCGGCCACTGTCCGGGGCTGCGCGTGCTGGCCACCTCCCGGGAGCCGCTCGGCATCGTCGGCGAGGTGCTGGAACCCGTACCCCCGTTGCGGCTGCCACCGGCGGACGCGACGCCGGGCGACGCGCTCGCGTACCCGTCGGTGCAGTTGCTGCGCGACCGGGCCGCTGCCGTGCGGCCCGGGTTCGCGGTGACCGGCGAGAACGTGGCGGCAGTGGTGGAGATCTGCCGGCGGCTCGACGGCCTGCCGCTGGCCATCGAACTCGCGGCGGCGCGCCTGCGGACGCTGTCGCCGCGGCAGGTCGCGGCCGGTCTGGACGACCGGTTCCGGCTGCTGACCGGCGGCAGCCGCACCGCGCTGCCCCGGCACCGCACGCTGCGGGCGGTGGTGGACTGGAGCTGGGGGCTGCTCACCGACGACGAGCGGCAGCTCGCCGAACGGCTCGCGGTCTTCCCGGCGTCGGTCACCGCCGACTCGGCGGCCGGCGTCGCCGGCCCGGCCGCCGTCGCGCTGCTCGACGCGCTCGTGGACAAGTCGCTGCTCCAGGTGGTCGGCGACGGGCGGTTCCGGATGCTGGAGACCATCCGGGAGTACGGGCTGGAACGGCTCGCCGCCGCCGGGGCGTCGGCCGGGGCGCGCGCCGCGCACGCGGCGTACTTCCGGGAGCTGGTCCGGACCGCGGAGCCGCACCTGCGCACGGCCGGTCAGCTGCCGTGGCTGCGGCTGCTGGAGGCGGAACGGGAGAACATCGTCGGCGCGCTGCACTACGCCTGCGACGCCGGTGACGCCGACACCGCGCTGCGCATCGGCGCGGGGCTGGCGTTGCCGCTGGTGATCTGGGGCGACGGCGGCATCGGCGGTGACGTGCTGGCCCGCGCGCTGGCGCTGCCCGGCCCGGCACCGGCGGAGGAGCGGGCGGTGGTGCTCGCCATCCGCATCGGTTCGGAGCTGGCAGGCGGCGAGCGGGGGCCGACGCCGGAGCAGATCGCCGAGCTGACCACGACCCTGCGGGCGGTGGAGGGGACCAAGCATCCGATCGTGGGGCTGCTCGCGCCGATGCTGTCGATCTTCGACGACGACACGGCGGCCGGGATCGCGGCGATCGACCGTGCGCGCGGGCATCCCGACCCGTGGACCGACGGCACGCTGCTGGGGGTACGCGGCAAGTTCAAGGAGAACGACGGCGACGCCGAGGGCATGCTGCGTGACCTGACCGACGCCGCCGCGGAGCTGCGCGCGGTCGGCGAGCGGATGAGCCTGTCGCACGTGCTCAGCGAGTACGCCGACGCGCTCACCAAACGCGGCGACTTCGAGGCGGCGACCGCGGCGCTGGAGGAGTCGGTGCGGCTGGCCCGGGAACTCAACCCGGCCTCCGAGCCCGGCTTCCAGCTGATCTGGCTCGCCGCCATCCGGGCCCGCTCCGGCGACGTGGCCGGCGCCACGGCCGAACTGCGCCGGTTCGTGACCGACCGGGACGGCCGGGACGGCGCGTTCGGGCTGATGATGCTCGGCAGCATCGCCCGCTCCGAGGGGTCGCTGGACGAGGCGCAGGAGTGCCTCGCCGAGGCGACGCGCCGCCAGGACGAGACGCCGTTGGCCGCCCCGCAGTTCCGTGCCCTGCTGCTGACCGAGACGGGCCATCTGGCGCTGGCCCGCGGTGACCTGCCGGGTGCGCGTCGCTGTCTCGACGATGCGACCACGCGCAGCCTCGCCGCCCGGGACATGCCGGTGGTCGCGATCGTCACTGTCGGCTGGGTCGCGTTGGCGGTGGCCGAGGGCCGGTACGAGCGCGCGGCCGAACTGCTCGGCGTCTCCGACTCGCTGCGCGGGCGGCCGGACCGCTCCAATCCCGACGCGCAGCGGCTCGCCGAGCGGCTGCGCGCCGAGCTGGGCGAGGAGAGCTACGCCGCCGCGTACGCCCGGGGTCACGGCCGCAGCCGGGCCGACGCCCTCGCGTTCGTGGGCGGCGACCCGGCTGGATGAGGCGCGGTCAGGCGCGGCGGCGGTAGGCGCGGACGGCGAGCGGCGCGAAGACCGCGATGATCGCCACGGTCCAGAGCAGCGACCGGGTCACCGGCCCGGCCACCGGGCCGCCGATCATCAGACCCCGGGCCGCCTCCATCACGTCGGCCACCGGGTTGACCCCGACCCACCACTGCAACCAGCCGGGCAGCGTGTCCGTCGGCACCATCATGTTGGTGCCGAAGGTCAGCGGGAACAGCAGCAGGAACGCCGTGCCCTGCACCGCGCCCGGGCTGCGCATCAGCACCCCGAGCAGCACGCCGATCCAGCTGACCGCGAACGCGAACGCGATGGTCAGCAGGCAGGCGGCGAGCGCGGACAGCGGGTCGGTGCCGATCCGGAAGCCGAGCGCGTAGCCGAACCCCAGCAGCACCGCGATGGAGACCACGAACCGGACCAGGTCGCCGACCACCGAGCCGACGAGCGGCGCGGACCGGGCGATCGGCAGGCTGCGGAACCTGTCGAAGACGCCCTTCTCGACGTCGGTGTTGAGGCTGACGCCGGTGGCGATGGACGCGAACAGCACGGTCTGCACCATGATCGCGGGCAGCAGGAACTGCAGGTACTCGTGCTGCGAGCCGGCGACCGCGCCGCCGAGCAGGTAGACGAAGATCAGCACGAAGACGACCGGCTGGAGCGTGACGTCGAGCAGTTGTTCCGGGGTCCGGATCGTCTTGATCAGGCTGCGGCCGGCCAGCGCGAGACTGTGCCGGACCAGCCCGAACGGCCGGGCGGAGGCGCGGGGCGTGCCGGTCCGGGGCGGCGGCGTCGCCGTACGGGTCGTCGTGGTCATGCCGCCACCTCCGCCTGCTCCTCGGCGCCGTGGCCGGTCAACGTGAAGAACACCTCGTCGAGGCTGGGCAGCCGCAGCGCCAGCTCGACCACTCCGATGCCGGCGTCGTCGAGCCGGCGGACCACAGCGGTGAACGGGGTGTCGTCGTCCACCGGCACGGTGAGCACGCCCGGCCGGGGCAGCTCGGGATCGGTCCCGGTGGCGGCGCGCAGGATCTCGGCGACCGCGCCGATCCGGCCCGGATCGGTCGGCCGGACCACGATCGTCTGGCTGCCCGCGATCCGCTTCAGCTCGCCCGGCGTACCGTGCGCGATCACGCGCCCGTGGTCGATCACCGAGATCTCGTCGGCGAGCGCGTCGGCCTCGTCCAGGTACTGCGTGGTCAGCAGCACCGTCGACCCGTCGTCGACGAGCGAGCGGACCACACCCCACATCTCCTCCCGCTTCGCCGGGTCCAGCCCGGTCGTCGGCTCGTCCAGGTAGATCACCTCCGGCCGGCCGACCAGGCTCGCCGCCAGGTCCAGGCGGCGGCGCATACCCCCGGAGTACGTCTTGGCCGGGCGTCCGGCCGCGTCGGTCAGGCCGAACCAGGCGAGCAGCTCCGCCGCCCGCGCCCGCGCCTCGTGGCGGCTCAGGTCGAGCAGCCGGCCGATCAGCACCAGGTTCTGGGTGCCGGTCAGGTCCTCGTCCACCGAGGCGTACTGGCCGGTCAGCCCGATCAGCCGCCGTACCCGGGCGGCGTCGGTGACCACGTCGTAGCCGCCGACAGTCGCGCGCCCCCCGTCCGGGCGCAACAGCGTGGCGAGGATCCGTACCGCAGTGGTCTTGCCGGCGCCGTTGGGTCCCAGCACCCCCAGCACGGTCCCCCGGCGTGCGGCGAGGTCGATCCCGGCCAGCGCGGTGGTCGTACCGAACCGCTTGACCAGGCCCTCCGCTTCGAATGCGTAACTCATGACGCCGACGATGGCCGGGGCCGCTGGCACCGGGCGCACACGCCGCGCACACCGTCGTGTGCGCGGCGGCGAAATCGAGTACGCGTGCTCATTCGCCCGCCCCGCCGGCCGGGCAGGATCGAAGGCGTGACAACGAGACGTACGCTGCTCGGCGGTCTGTTCCTGGCGCTGGCCACGGCCGGCGCGTGGGTGGCCTGGCTGAGCTGGGAGTCCGGCTGGACCGTGGACCCGCAGACCGGCGACATGAGCGGGCCGTACGCGGTCTGGCAGGTCGCCGCCGCGGTGCTGACCCTGGGCGCGCTGGCCGCCGTCGCCGGCTGGTGGCTGAACATCTGGCTGGTGGCGACCGTGATGACAGTGGCGTTCACCGTTCCGTGGGCGGTGCACGCCGCCTCGACCGACGACACCGGCCTGTGGGCGGTCGGGGCGGCGCTCGTGGCGATCGGCACCACCATCGGAACGACGCTTGTCGGCGGCGCCGCCGGGTGGCTGCGCCGCCGGACCGGGTGACCGCAGTCGTCAGTCGCGGTTCAGGCGTTCGGCGTACGCGTCGCGCAGGTCCGCCCAGCCGAAGTCCTTCGCCTC
>NZ_JAGPXV010000484.1:0-4739 GCF_018070405.1 Micromonospora sp. D75 | reverse complement strand
GGACTCCACCCGCGCCGCGGGCCTGCTGCGGACCCGGCTGCGGGGGATCACCGAGCTGTACGGCTAGTTGCACAGATTCTTTGCAAGTATCTTGTGCGTGGAAAGTGTGCACAGATATTGTGCATCTTATGGAGGAGAAGAAGCGCACCGTACGCATCGACCACCGTCAGGTCCGCGCGCTGGCCCAGCCGCTGCGCATGCGGCTGATCGGGGCGCTGCGCGTGGTGGGCCCGTCCACCGCCACCGCCCTCGCCGAGACGCTCGGCACCAACAGCGGCGCGACCAGTTACCACCTGCGCCAACTCGCCGAGGTCGGCCTCGTGGTCGAGGACCCGAGCCTCGGCACCGGCCGGCAGCGCTACTGGCGGGCCGCGCACGACGTCACCAGCTGGGAGTCCAGCGACTTCGACGACGACCCCGACTCGCGGGCGGCCATCGAGTGGGTCGAGGCGGACTACGTCCGCTTCTTCGCCGGGCACGCCGAACGCTGGTTCGCCCAGCGGCACCGGTGGTCGCCGGCCTGGCGTGACGCGTTCGGCATGGGCGACTTCTTCATGCGGATTCCGGTGGACCGCCTCAAGGCGATCCAGGAGGAGGTCTTCGCGGTCTTCGAGCGGCACCGCGACGAGACCGACCCGGACGACCCCGACGCCGAGACGGTGCAGCTCTACCTCGCCGCCCTCCCGATGGACGCGGCGTTCCCCCGGTCCACCCCGCCACCCGCCGAGGAGAAGCCGTGACCGCGCTGTCCGTACGCCAGATCCGGATCCGCTACCTCACGCTGTACGGCCTGCGCTGGCTGCCGAGCGGCCTGCTCATGCCGGTGATGATCCTGCTGATGCAGGAGCGCGGCCTCACGCTGTCCCAGATCGGCCTGGTCGCCACCGCCCAGGGCCTCGTCGTGCTGGCGCTGGAACTGCCCACCGGCGGCTTCGCCGACGCGCTCGGCCGCAAACCCGTGCTGGTCGCCGCCTGGGCCATCGGCCTCGGCTCGCTGGCGCTGATGGCGGTGGCCGACTCGTTCTGGATGTTCTTCCTGGTCTGGGCGCTGCAGGGCGTCTACCGGGCGCTCGACAGCGGCCCGATGGAATCCTGGTACGTCGACGCCACGCTCGCCGCCGACCCGAAAGCCGAGTACGAACGCGGCCTCGGCTGGGCCGGCACCGTGATCGGTGTCGCCATCGGCGCCGGCGCCCTGCTCAGCGGCGGCCTCGTCGCGCTCGGCCCGGTCGGCCCGGTCAGCGCCCTCGCGCTGCCGGTGATCGTCGCCGCCGTGCTCCAGGCCGTGTCCATCGTGGCGCTGCTCGCGCTGATGGCCGAGCGGCGGCCCGCGTCCGGCCCGGCCGCGCTGCGCGCCTCCGTGGTCGACGCGCCCCGGATGGTCGGGCAGGCCGTCGGGCTGCTGCGCCGAAACCGGGTGCTGGCGGCCCTGGTCGCCGTCGAGCTGTTCTGGGGCTTCGGCATGGTCACCTTCGAGTCGCTGCTGCCGGTACGCCTCGCCGAGGTGCTCGACGACCCGGCCCGCGCCGCGGCGCTGCTCGGCCCCGCCGGCACGGCGGCCTGGCTCGCGAACGCCGCCGGCGCCGCGCTCACCCCGTTCCTGCTGCGCCGCCTCGGCGCCGCCCCGGCCGCCGCGCTGATGCGGATCCTCCAGGGCGTCACAGTGGTCGGCATGGGCCTGCTGGCCGGGCCGGTCGGCATCCTCATCGCGTACCTGGCCTGCTACACCGTGCACGGCGCGTCGAACCCGCTGCACATGGGACTGCTGCACCGGCAGGTCGACGGGCCGTACCGCACCAGCGTGCTGTCGCTCAACTCGATGGCCGGCCAGCCGGCCGGCGCGCTCGGCGCGGTCACGCTCACCGCGCTGGCCGACGCCACGAGCGTCAGCACCGCCATGATCGTCGGCGGGGTGGTGCTCGCCGTGGCCGCGCCGCTCTACCTGCCGGCCTGGCGCGCCGCCCGCCGTACCCCCTCGGCGGTCGACGTGACGCCGGAGGTGACGGGCGGCGGCCCCGGCCACGCCGGCCTGGCGTCCGAGCCGCCCCTCGACGCGGCGGACCGTGGCGCCGCCGTCGGCGCGGACGCGGCTGCCGTCACTGGCGGGCCCGGGCCGGTGGTCGTGCCGGCGTCACCCGGCCGCGACTGAGTCCTGCGGGCGTCGTCCGGCAGTGGTTGGGCCGTCCCGGCGTCCCGGCGTCCCGACGGCGGGCGTCGCCCGGCGGCGGCCGAGTGGTGCCGGCGTTGTCGGCAGCAACGTTCCCGGCATCGCCGTGCGGGTCACCGCCCCGCGGGTGGAACGTCATGGGTGTCTCGGCTCCCGTTTGACACCCATGACGTTCCACTCACCGGTTCGACGCGCCCGCTTCCGATCGCAGCCCTGGCCGGGTGCCGGCAGCGTCAGGCCAGCTTGATCGAGGTGCGGCGTTCGGTGGCGGTGAAGCCGAGCCGCCGGTAGAGCCGGATCGCGCCCAGGTTGTCCGGGTAGACGCCCAGCGCCACCGTGTCGTACCGGGCGAACAGCGCGCCCGTCATGCCGGCGGTCAGCGCCGCGCCCAGCCCCCGGCCGCGAAGCCCGGGCGCGACGGTCAACCCGGCCAGGAAGCCGATGTCGGCGCGGCTGCGATCCGCGCCGCAGGCGAGCAGGCGGTCCCCGTCGCGGATCCCGTACCAGTCGACGATGCCCGGCTCGCCCGGCCGGGAGGTGGTGCTCGGAAACGCCTCCCCGATCAGCGCGGTCAGGGCGGGGCGGTCGGCAGCGGTGAGCCGCTCCACCCGCTCCTGCTCCGGCTGGTGCGGCGGCGGCGCGGTGGTCCAGAGGAAGTCCCACTCGATCAGCCGGGCCACCGGCAGCCGCGCGGCCACCTCGTCCGGGTCGGCGTGGGGCAGGTTGATCGACTGACCGGCTCGCAGCGTCCCGTCCACCCGGTGGGCGGCGAAGACGTCGAGCGCCGGGCCGGGGGCGCCGACCGCCCCGCCGGCCGACCACTCGCCCGGCGGGAGCAGCCACCCGACCGCGCCGCCGTGCCGCCATCCGCGTACGGCCTGGTCGTCCCGCAGCGCGTGCCGGGCGTACGGGTGGTCGCCGGCCGCGGCGAGCAGCGCCTCGCGCCCGGTCAGCGCCTCGTCGACAGTGATCATTGCGCCAGCCTACGAGCACCCGCAGCCCGTATCGGAGGACGGCCATCTCCTGTTCCAGGGTGGAGATTGACGAACAGACCGATTGGGTACATCCGTCGCCGACCTGCTGGGAACCCCCACCGGAGGAACGACATGCTCGCCATTCTCGCGGCCATCGTGTTCGGTTTCGCGCTGCTGCTCGACTTCATGAACACCGACCTCGGCGCACCCGATCTGTTCAGCACCTCGACGCTCATGCTCATCGGCTTCCTGCTGCTCTCGCTCTACCTGGCCGGCGTCGGCTCCGGCCCGCGCGGCGGCGGTGGCGGCCGCTGGTACCGGGGCCGGCGGCCGGGTCGCGGCTGACCGGAAACGACCACCCGGGTCGGGTCGGCGGCGCGATTCCGGCGCCGTCGGCCCGGCCCGGTACTGTTCTCGTGATGGAATCGGACGCCCTCTTCACCCTCGGCGAGCCCGCCGGAGCACCCGCGGGCGCGAGCGGCGCCGACGGCTTCACCGACGCCCGGGCGGACTCGCCCCTGCCGGTGCGGATGCGGCCGGCCGGCATCGACGAGCTGGTCGGGCAGGAGCACCTGCTCGCACCGGGCGCGCCGCTGCGTCAGCTGGTCGAGGGCGCGGCGCCGATGTCGGTCATCCTCTGGGGGCCGCCGGGCAGCGGCAAGACCACGATCGCGCATCTCGTGGCCCGGGCCACCGACCGGCGGTTCGTGGCGATGTCCGCGCTGACCGCAGGCGTGAAGGACGTCCGCGCGGTGATCGAGACCGCGCGGCGGCAGCGCCGTTCCGGCGGCCCGCCGACGGTGCTGTTCATCGACGAGGTGCACCGGTTCAGCAAGACCCAGCAGGACTCGCTTCTCGCCGCCGTCGAGGACCGTACTGTCACGCTGCTGGCGGCGACCACGGAGAACCCGTACTTCTCGGTCATCTCGCCCTTGTTGTCGCGGTGCGTGCTGCTCACCCTCCAGGCCCTCGACGACGACGACGTACGCGGGCTGCTGCGCCGCGCGGTCGCCGACGAGCGCGGCCTCGGCGGCGCGCTGGTGCTGGCCGAGGAGGCGGAGGACCACCTGGTCCGGCTCGCCGGGGGCGACGTACGCAAGGCGCTCACCGCGCTGGAGGCGGCCGCGGCCACCGCGACCGCGCTCGGCGCCGGCCGGATCGACCTGGCCGTGGCGGAGCAGGCGGTCGACGTGGCGGCGGTGCGCTACGACCGCGACGGCGACGCGCACTACGACGTGACCAGCGCGTTCATCAAGAGCATGCGCGGCTCCGACGTGGACGCGGCGCTGCACTGGCTGGCCCGGATGCTGGTGGCCGGCGAGGACGCCCGGTTCATCGCCCGCCGGCTGGTGATCTTCGCCAGCGAGGACGTCGGCATGGCCGATCCCACCGCGCTGACGGTGGCCACCGCCGCCGCCCACGCGGTCGAGTACGTGGGCCTGCCGGAGGCGCAGCTCAACCTGGCCCAGGCGGTCATCCACCTGGCCACCGCGCCGAAGTCGAACTCGGCCACCGCCGCGATCGGCGCCGCTGTCGCCGACGTACGCGCCGGTCGTGGCGGCCCGGTGCCGCGCGGGCTGCGCGACGCCCACTACTCC
>NZ_JAGPXV010000483.1:0-4740 GCF_018070405.1 Micromonospora sp. D75 | reverse complement strand
GCGGTCTGGACGTGCGGCTCGGCCATGCCGTCCATCCTGCCGGTCCGGCGGCCGGGACGCCGGGCGACACGCCCGGGGGGTCCTGCGCAGCGCCGGGTGCGTCCGTCGACTCTAGGGCGACGACGGACGCACCCGCGCCGGTCTCAGCGGCCGAGGAACCGCAGCGCGTTGCCGCCGAGCAGCGCGGCCCGCTGATCGTCGGTGAGGAAGTCCGCCCGGTGCACCACCTGGCCCACCGGCCGCTCCCCCAGCGGGTATGGGTAGTCGCTGCCGAGCAGCACCCGCTCGGCGCCCATGGTGTCCACGAGCAGCCGCAGCGCGGCCGGCTCGAAGACCACCGAGTCGACGTGGAACCGGTCCACGTACGAGCTGGGCGGCGCGCTCGACGCGCCGCGTACCAGGTCGCCGCGGCGGTGCCAGGCGTTGTCGGCGCGGCCCAGCCAGAACGGGAAGCTGCCGCCACCGTGCGCGAAGCAGATCCGCAGCGTCTCCGGCACCCGGTCGAACACGCCGCCGAGGATCAGCGCCAGCACCGACAGGTGCGTCTCGGCCGGCATCCCGGTCAGCCACCGGGCCATCCACCGGTCCAGGCGGGGGCCGCCGGGCATGTCCCACGGGTGCACGAAGACCGGCGCGCCGACCTCGGCGCAGTGGGTGAGGAACTGCACGATGCCCGCGTCGTCCAGGTCCCGGTCGCCGACGTGGTTGCCGATCTCCACCCCGGCGTGCCCGGCCGCCAGGCAGCGGTCCAGCTCGGCGCAGGCCGCGTCCGCGTCCTGCAACGGCACCTGGCAGAACGGCACCAGCCGGTCGCCGCCGGCCGCGGTGACCTCCAGCGTGAGGTCGTTGAAGATCCGGGCCACCTTGACCGCCTGGTCGGCCGGGCGGTCGTAGCTGAAGAAGACCGGGGTGGGCGAGACGACCTGCACGTCCACGCCGTCGGCGGCCATGTCGGCGAGCCGGGTCGGCGCGTCCCAGCACTGCGCGCCGATCGGGCGGAACTCCGTCTCCCCCACCATGATCATGGCGGCGCGCTCGGAGTCCACCCGCAGCCAGGGCCAGCCGGACCCGCCGCACGCCGCGGCGAGGTCCGGCCACCCCTTCGGTACGACGTGCGTGTGCACGTCCACGACCGGCATCGACACCGGCGTCAGCCCTTGCCCGGGTGCAGCGCGCCGCAGTTGTCGCAGGTGCGGGCCTTCTCGTCGGCGTAGAACGCGGCGAAGACCGGGGGCAGGTCGGCGGCGATGTCGCGGACCTGCAACTCCACCTCGTGCACCTTGTGGTGGCACTCGGCGCAGTACCACTGGAACTTCTCCAGCGTGCCCTCCTCGCGGACCCGCTCGATCACCATGCCGATCGAGCCGGCCTCGGGACGCTGCGGCGAGTGCGGGGTGTTGCGCGGCAGCATCCACATCTGGCCCTCGCGCACGTGCACCGTACGCGGCCCCTCGGGCAGCATCAGGTTGACGTGCATGTTGCCCTTGACCTGGTAGAAGAACTCCTCGTACGGGTCGACGTGGAAGTCCGTGCGCTGGTTCGGGCCGCCCACCACCATGACGATGAAGTCGTCGCTGCCGGGCAGCATCTCCTTGTTGCCCACCGGGGGCTTGAGCAGGTGCTGGTTGTCGCCGATCCAGCCGGAGAAGCTGAACGGCTCGGCGATCTCACTCATGGGAACCTCCCGACGGAAGAAGGGCGACGGCCTGCATCTCGATCAGCAGATGCGGGTGCGGAAGCTGGTGCACGGCCACAGTGGTCCGGGTCGGGCCGGTGGCGTCGAAGAACTCGGCCCACACCTGGTTGTAGCCACCGAAGTCGTTCATGTTGACCAGGTAGCTGGTGACCTGCACCAGGTCGCCGAGGTCGGCGCCGACCGAGCGCAGCAGGTCCCGGATGTTCTCGATCACGGCCCGGGTCTGCTCCCGGATGTCCAGGTCGGTGGTGCCGAGCTCGTCCACCGACACCCCGGCGAACGTGTTGTCCGGCCGGCGCGACGACGTACCGGACACGTAGACGAATCCGCCGGCCACCTTGACGTGCGGGAACGCGCCCCGCGGCACGGCCTTCCCGGCCACCACGCGGGCCGTCATGGCAGGGCCTTCATCGAGGCGGAACCCAGCTTCTCCACTGTGGCGCGGACGTGCGCCCCGGGGCGCAGCGGCACCGCGGCGGTGGCCGCGCCGGCCAGGAACACCCAGCCCTTGCGCAGCCGGACGCCGTGCCGGCCGGCCAGCCGCAGGCCCTCGTCCAGCGCGCGGCGCGGGTCGCCGAGGATGGCCGCGGTCGAGCCGACCTGCGCCACCCGCCCGTCGATCTCCAGCAGCACGCCGAGGTTGTCCAGCCCGTCCGGCACCGGCGACCACGGCCCGACCACGAACGCGGCGGCCGAGGTGTTGTCGGCGACCACGTCCGGCAGGGAGAAGGTGAAGTTCGCGTACCGGGAGTCGATCAGCTCGATCGCCGGGGCGACAGCGCGTACCGCCCGGGTGAACGAGCCGACCGGTTCGCCCGGGTCGGGCAGCCGGTCCAGCAGGAACGCCACCTCCGGCTCGACGCGCGGGTGGATGAAGTCACCGACGTCGACGGCGCCGCCGTCGGGCACCCGCATCACGTCGGTCAGCCGGCCCCAGATCACCTCGTCCACGCCGACCTGCGCCATCTTCGCCTTGCTGGTCAGGCCCATCTTCAGGCCGACCAGCCGCTCGCCCCGGTCGAGGCGGCGCTTCACCAGCGCGGTCTGCACCGAGTACGCGGCGTCGACGTCGAGGCCGGTCTCGGCGGCGAGCTGCGGGATCGCGGTGGCGGTGTCGGCCGCCGCGCCCAGCTTCTCCGCGATGCCGGCGATGTCCGGCCCGATCATGCTGTGCCACCTTTCGTTCGCGACTGCGGGGCTCGCAAACCCGGCTCACTCCTCGCGCTCACGGCCTCCTTACCGGCCAGGTCCAGTGCCACGTCCACGATCATGTCCTCCTGGCCGCCGACCATCCGGCGACGGCCCAGCTCGACCAGGATCGAGCGGACGTCCACGCCGTACTTGGCCGAGGCCCGCTCGGCGTGCCGCAGGAAGCTGGAGTAGACGCCCGCGTACCCCAGGGAGAGCGTCTCCCGGTCCACCTGGACCGGCCGGTCCTGCAACGGGCGGACCAGGTCGTCGGCGGCGTCCATCAGCGCGAACACGTCACAGCCGTGCTTCCAGCCGTGCAGCTCGGCGACCGCGACGAAGACCTCCAGCGGCGCGTTGCCCGCGCCCGCGCCCATGCCGGCCAGCGACGCGTCCCCCCGGACGGTCCGCCCGGACGGCGAACCCAGCGGGCCGTCGCCGAGGATCCGGCCGTGCTCGACCGCCAGCACGCTGTTCGCCACGCCCAGGGACAGGTTGTGGTGCGCGTGGATGCCGATCTGCGTCTCCGGTTCCAGCACCTGCCGGTACGCGTCGACGCGCTGCGCCACGTCGGACATCAGCAGCCGCCCGCCGGAGTCGGTGACGTAGACGCAGTGCGCGCCGTACGACTCCATCAGCTTGGCCTGCGCGGCCAGCCCGGCCGGGTCGTTGAGGTGCGACATCATCAGGAACCCGGAGACGTCCATGTCGTTCTCCCGGGCCCAGGCGATGTGCTGGGCGGAGATGTCCGCCTCGGTGCAGTGCGTGGCGATCCGGACGCTTGTCACGCCGAGCGCCTTCGCCGCCTTCAGGTCGGCGATGGTGCCGATGCCCGGCAGCAGCAGCGTGGTCAGCCGCGCGGTGGTCAGCACCTCGGCGGCAGCGGCGATCCAGTCCGCGTCGGCGGCGGCGCCGTGCCCGTAGTTGACGCTGGAACCGGCCAGGCCGTCGCCGTGCGCCACCTCGACAGCGGCCACACCCGCCGCGTCGAGCGCGGCGGCGATGGTACGCACCTGGTCGACCGTGTAGCGGTGCCCGATGGCGTGCATGCCGTCGCGCAGCGTCACGTCCTGGATGTACAGGTCGGTCATCGGGGTGCCCCCTCCGGGGAACGCAGCGCCACCAGCCGCTCCGCGGTGCGCAGCGCGGCCGACGTCATGATGTCGAGGTTCCCGGCGTACGCGGGCAGGTAGTGCCCGGCGCCGGAGACCTCCAGGAACACCGACACCTGCAGGCCGGTGAAGTGCCGGCCGAGCACCGGCGCGTACGTGTCGACGGCGTCGAACTGCACGTCCTGCTTGAGCCGGTAGCCGGGCACGTACTCCTGCACGGCGGCCACCATGTCGGCCACCGAGGCGGCGATCTTCACCCGGTCGGCGTCGGCGTCCGGGCACAGGCAGTAGACCGTGTCGCGCATCAGCAGCGGCGGGTCGGCCGGGTTCAGCACGATGATGGCCTTGCCGCGCTCGGCGCCGCCGACCACCTCGATCGCCCGGGCGGTGGTCTCGGTGAACTCGTCGATGTTGGCCCGGGTGCCCGGACCGGCCGACTTCGAGGCGATCGAGGCGACGATCTCGCCGTACGCGACCGGGGTGACCCGGCCGACCGCGTGCACGATCGGCACCGTCGCCTGCCCGCCGCAGGTCACCATGTTGACGTTGGGCTCGGCCAGGTGCTCGTCGAGGTTCACCGGCGGCACCACGTACGGGCCGACCGCGGCCGGGGTCAGGTCGACGACCGTGCGCCCGTGTGCCCGCAGCACCTCGTCGTGCCGCTTGTGCGCGCCGGCCGAGGTGGCGTCGAAGACGAGCTGGACGTCGGCGAACTCGGGCAGCGCGACCAGGCCGTCGACGCCC
>NZ_JAGPXV010000482.1:0-4748 GCF_018070405.1 Micromonospora sp. D75 | reverse complement strand
CGCGGCCGGAGGTGACGCCGTAGGCGAGCGCCAGGGGCAGCGCCACCACGGCGACGGTGAGCCCGGCGAGCAGGTCGCGCCGGGGCGAGCGGCGCGCCGCCGCCCAGTCGGCCCGGCCGGGCAGCAGCCCGCGGAACAGCCGGCCCGTCTGCCGTACGACGTCACCGGCGCGAAGGGCAGTCGCCGCGCTCACCGGTCCGTCCCCGAGGCCCGCAGCTCGTCCAGCAGGCCGTCCCGGTCGGTGAGGACCGCGCCGAGGATGCGCCGCCCGGCGGCGAGCAGGTCCGCGACGTCGGGGGTGCTGAGCGCGTACATGACGAGGGGGCCGTGCCGGTACGAGGTGACCATGCCGGCGCGGCGCAGCACGGCGAGCTGCTGGGAGAGGTTGGACGCCTCCACGTCGATGGCGGCGAGCAGGTCGCGGACCGGTTTCGGCCCGTCCTGGAGCAGTTCGAGCACCCGGATGCGCACGGGGTGTCCGAGGGTGCGGAACAGCTCCGCCTTGGCCTGGTACAGCGGCACCGACACGACACACCCCTCCGACGACGACTCTGAAGACTTTAGCACTTGCATAAATCTTCACATCGACGGAGATGAAGGGCGTCCCGCTCAGGCCAGGTCGTTGACGCAGCGCAGCACCGGCCGGGAGGTGAGCGCCTCGGCATCCAGCGGGCACGTGGTGCTCACCGTGAAGACGACGCTCTCCCCCGGCAGCAGCGTCACCAGGGCCGCGTCGACCTGGGCGGACGGGTCCAGCCGGTCCGGGAACAGCGTCAGGTCGCGCAGCACCGTCCGCGCGGTCACCCGGACCCGCCGGCCGCCGTCCACCGGCTCGACCGCCGCGTCCCACTCCGCCGCCGGCCACCGCACGTCGCGGTCCTCGGCGAAGAACCACAGCGCGCGCTCCGCGGCGTCCCCGGCGTCCGCGACGAGCAGTTCCGCGCGGCCGTCGTCCGGCCGCGCCAGCTCCGCCGGCAGTTCCACCACGACCGAGGAGTACGCCGGGACGTCGAGGTCGACCGAGGTCTTCGCCCTCGGCTCCCCGGTGACGGTCAGCCGGGTGACGGTGGCCGGCCCGCGCCACGCCTGCGCGGTCTCGTTCACCGCCACCAGCGCCGGCCGGCCGTCGCGCGGCTGCACGGTGAGCAGCCGGTCGGCGTAGGCGCGGCGCAGCGCGTACCACAGGGGTTTGCGGCGCCCGTCGCCGTCGATCGCCGACCACGACGTGACCGGCCAGCAGTCGTTGAGCTGCCACACGACGGTGCCGGCGCACACCGGCCGGTGCGAGCGGAAGTGCTCCACGCCGAGCTGGATGGCGCGGGCCTGGTTGAGCTGGGTGAGGTAGTGCCAGTCGTCGAAGTCGGCGGGCGGCGGCAGGTGGGCGTCGAGCCCGCGCCGCAGCTTGCCGTCCCCGTCGGCTGCCTTCTGGTGGTGCGTCATGCCCGGCGAGTCGTGCGCGAGCGGGTCGTCGGAGAGGGCCCGGCGCAGCGTCGCGTACGCGGGCGGCGCCTGGTAGCCGAACTCGGCCACGAAGCGCGGCACGTAGTCCCGGTAGCGCGTGTAGTCGTCGGTGTTCCACACGTCCCAGATGTGCGTGGTGCCGTGCGCCGGGTCGTTGGGGTGAAGTTCCTCGCTGCCGGACCAGGGACTGCCCGGCCAGTACGGGACGGTCGGGTCCAGCTCCCCGACGACGGCGGGGAGCAACTCCAGGTAGTAGCCGCGCCCCCAGGTGCGCCCGGCCAGGGGTTCCTGCCAGTCCCAGTCGTGCCAGCCCCAGATGTTCTCGTTGTTGCCGGTCCAGAGCACCAGCGACGGGTGCCCGGCGAGGCGGGTGACCTGCTCGCGCGCCTCCGCCTCGACCTCGGTGCGGAACGGTTCCTCCTCCGGGTACGCGGCGCAGGCGAACAGGAAGTCCTGCTGCACCAGCAATCCCATCTCGTCGGCCAGGTCGTAGAAGTCGTCCGACTCGTACCGGCCGCCGCCCCAGACGCGCAGCAGGTTGACGTGCGCGCCGGCCGCCTGGCCGAACCGCTGCGCGAGGCGCTCCCGGGTGACCCGGTTCGGGAACGCGTCGTCGGGGATCCAGTTGACGCCCCTGACGAACACCGGCACGTCGTTGACGTGCAGCGCGAACGGGGTGCCGTGCGCGTCGGGCGTGGTGTCCAGGCGTACCGAACGGAACCCGATCCGGCGGGACGCGGCGTCCAACTCCCGGCCGTCGGCGGCGTGCAGGGTGGCGTCGAGGTCGTACCGGGGCTGGTCGCCGTACCCGATCGGCCACCACAGCGCGGGGCCCGCGACGGTGAGCGTCACGACGGCGGTCCGCTCCCCCGCCGGTACGGGGACCTCGGCGGTGACCCCGGCGACGGTGGCGCGGACGGTCAGCGGCTCGTCGCCGGTCCGCTCGACCTCGGCGTGCAGCTCCACCCGGCCGACGCCGTCGACCACGGTGACGATCGGCCGCACCGACGCGAGCCGGGCGGTGGACCAGGCGTGCAGGCCGATGTCGCGCCAGATGCCGGCGGTGACGAGCGTCGGTCCCCAGTCCCAGCCGAAGTTGCAGGCGGTCTTGCGGATGAAGTGGAACGGCTCCGGGTACGCGTTCGGCCGGTCACCGAGCCGGTCCCGGTGCGCCTCGGCATACCGGTACGGGGAGTCGAAGCGTACGGCCAGGGTGTTGCCGTGCGGGCGCAGCAGCGCGCGGACGTCGAAGCGGTACGAGCGGTGCTGGTTCTCGGTGCGGCCGACCTCGACGCCGTTGAGCGTGACGGTGGCGACCGTGTCCAGGCCGGCGCAGACCAGGTCGACCCGCTCTTCGTCGCCGGGCTGCCATCCGAACGTCGTCTCGTAGACCCAGTCGGTGCGCCCGATCCAGGTGAGGCGGTTCTCGTTGTCGTCCAGGTACGGGTCGGGGATGAGGCCGGCCGCGAGCAGGTCGGTGTGCACGCATCCGGGCACTGTCGCCGGCACCGCCGTCCCGGCGATCTGCGGCGGCACCGCCGGACCGGGCTCGGCCCGCAGCGTCCATCCCTCGTGCAGCAGAGTTCGACGGCTCACGACTTCACCGCGCCTTCCATGATTCCGCGGACGATCTGACGTCCACCGATGAACAGCATGACCAGCAGGGGCACGGTGGCGATGAACGCACCAGCGAGCACCCGCCGGTAGATCACGTAGTTGCCGCTTGCGAGGTCGGAGACCGCCACCATCGACGTCGGGTAGTCGGTGCCGCTGAGCGTGATGAGCGGCCACTGGAAGTCGTTCCAGGTGGCCACGAACGTGAGCAGGCCGAGCACCGCCAGCGCCGGGCGGATCGCGGGGAGCACGATCGTCGCGTACACCCGCATGGTCGTGGCGCCGTCGACCCGGGCCGACTCGATCAGCTCGTCCGGGACGGTGTTCAGGATGAACTGCCGCATGTAGAACACGCCGAACGCGGTGACCAGGCCGGGCGCGATGACCGCGAGCAGCGTGCCGTTCCAGCCGAGCTTGCCCATCACGATGTAGAGCGCCACGATGCCGAGCTGGTTGGGCACGGTGAGCGTGAGCACCACGAACAGCATCAGCGCGCGGCTGCCCCGGAAGCGCAGCTTGGCGAACGCGAAGCCGGCCAGCGAGCAGAAGAACAGCACCGAGGCGGTCACCACCACCGAGACGATGACGCTGTTGATCAGCGACGCGGCGAAGTAGACGTCCTGGAGGGAGAAGACCTCCTCGACGTTCGTGAGGAACCGGTCGCCGGGGACCACCGCGGGTGGCAGCTTCGCCAGCGCCTCGTCGTTGCTCGTGGCGATGACGAACATCCAGTAGAGCGGGAACGCGGCGAACAGCATGCTGACCGCGAGCAGCAGGTAGGTCCAGAGCCCGGCCGGGGTGTCCTGCGGGGCCCGGGCCACCACACGTCGGGTCGTCACCGGCGGCCTCCGGAGAGTCGGTTGGTCAGCAGGTAGTTGAGGCCGGCCACGATCAGGATGATCAGGAACAACGCCCAGGACATGGCGGCGGCGTAGCCGAGGTTGAGGTCCTTCCAGCCGACCTTGTAGATGAGCTGGGCGATGGTCTGCCACTCGCCGTCCGGCCCGCCGGTGGCGGCCTGCGCGTTCGGGTCGAACAGCATCGGCTCGGTGAACAACTGCAACCCGCCGATGGTGGAGAGGATGACTGTGAACAGGACCACCGGTTGGATCATCGGCACGGTTATCCGCCAGAGCTGCTTCCACTGCCCGGCGCCGTCGATGGCGGCGGCCTCGTAGACGTCGCGCGGGATGGACTGCATGGCGGCCAGGTAGAGCAGCGCGTTGTAGCCGATCCACTTCCAGTTGACCATGGTGGCGATGGCGATCCAGGCCTGGAGCTTGCCGGCCCGCCAGTCGATCGGGTCGTCCGCACCGCCGATGCCGAGCAGGCCGAGCACCCAGTTGGCCATGCCGAAGTCGCGGGAGAAGAAGACGCTGAACACCATCGTCGAGGCCACGATCGGTGTCACGTACGGCAGCAGGACACCCACCCGCCACCAGGTCTGCGCCCGCAGCTTCCGGTTGAGCAGCGACGCGACGAGCAGCGCGAGCAGCAGTTGCGGCACTGTGGAGAGCAGGAAGATGCCGAACGTGTTGTAAAGGGCGTTCCAGAAGTCCTCGTCGGCGGCCAGGCGGCTGAAGTTCTCCAGGCCCGCCCAGTACGGCAGCGTCGGGTCGTCCAGGCGGTCGTTGCGCAGCGACCCGACCGCGTTGAACAGCAGCGGGAACAGC
>NZ_JAGPXV010000481.1:0-4758 GCF_018070405.1 Micromonospora sp. D75 | reverse complement strand
GCGCGCGGTGTTCGGGCAGCTGCGCGGCACGCTGCGGGCGCTCACCGTCCGCTCCGATGTGGAGCTTGTGGTCGAGGAGCCCCCGGCCCCGGCGACGCTCCGCTCGGACGAGGTGCTGCTCGCCCAGGTGCTGCGCAACCTGCTGCACAACGGCCTGAAGTTCACCGAGCGCGGCGAGGTACGCCTGCGCGCCGAGCGCCGGGGCGAGCAGTGGACGCTGTCGGTCACCGACACCGGCGTCGGCATCCCGCCCGAACTGCACGAGCGGGTCTTCGAGGAGTTCTACCAGGTGCCCGGCACGACGCGGGTCGGTGGCACCGGGCTCGGCCTGCCGTACGCGCGGCGGCTGGTCACGCTGCTCGGCGGGACGCTGGAGCTGACGAGCGAAACCGGCCGGGGCAGCACGTTCACAGTGGTCCTTCCCGCGGGCGGAGCGTGACGGTGGACAGCGGGCCGGTGACCGTGCTGGTGGTCGACGACAGCGGCCCCAAGCGGTACCTGCTGGTGAACTGGCTCACCCGGGCCGGTTTCGTCACCGTGGAGGCGGAGAACGGCACGGAGGCGCTGGACCGGGTGGCCCGTGAGCACGTCGACCTCGTGGTGCTCGACGTGCGGCTGCCCGACATGAGCGGCTTCGAGGTGTGCGAGCGGATCAAGGAGACGCACCCGTACATTCCGGTCATCCACGTCTCCGCCCACGCGGTGGACGTGGTCGACCGGGCGCAGGGTCTCACCCGGGGCGCGGACGCCTACCTGGCCGAGCCGATCGAGCCGGAGGAACTGGTCGCCACCGCGCACGCGGTGCTGCGCTACTACCAGGCCCGGCTGCGTGCCGAGCAGCTCGCCGAGCGGCTCGCCGCGCTCGCCGACGCCACGGTGGAGATGCACGCGACGCCGAACTTCGTCCGGCTGCTGGAGGCGGCAGCGAGCGGCGCGGCGCGGATCTTCAAGGCCCCTGCGGCGGTGGTCGCCGAGACGTTCGACGGGGACTGCCTGGCCGGGGTGGCGGTCGACCCGCACACGCCGGCCCCGATCGTGCCGTGGGTGGTGGACGACACCGGCGTGCCGATCGGCACCCGGGTACGGGTCGACGACCCGGGCAACTGGGCGCTGACGGGCTGGCCGGACGGGGACACGGTGACGGTGGCCGCCTCCCGGCTGCGGGAGGACCGCGCCCCGCTGTACGTGGTGGTGCCGACCGCCACCCAGACCGTCCGTACGCCGGTGCTGGTGCAGCTCGCCCAAGCCGTCGCCTCGGCGGTGGAGGCGCAGCGCTCCTTCGACGAGGAGCACCGGATCGCCGTGACGTTGCAGCGCAGCCTGCTGCCGCAGCGGCTGCCCGACGTCGTGGGCCTGGACCTGGCCGTGCGGTACGAGCCGGCGAGCGCGCAGACCGAGGTGGGCGGCGACTTCTACGAGCTGGTGATGCTCGACGGGCACCTGCTGGTGGCGATCGGTGACGTGGCCGGGCACTCGCTGCACGCGGCCACCGTGATGGCCGAGCTGCGCCACGCGGTACGGGCGTACGCGGTCGAGGGCCATCAGCCCGGGGTGATCCTGGACCGGGTCAACGAGCTGATGCGCAACCTGCTGCCGAATGAGCTGGCCACCATCTGCGTGCTGCTGCTCCAGCCGTCGACCGGGCTGGTCCGGATGGCCAGCGCCGGGCACCTGCCGGCGTTGCTGAGCCGGGACGGCCGGGTCGAGTTCGTGGCGCAGTCCGCGCCGCTGCTCGGGGTACGCGCGCCGCGCCCGCCCGACCTGGAGTTCGTGCTTCCCGCCGGGGCGACGCTCGTGCTCTACACCGACGGGCTGATCGAGCGGCGGGACGCCACCATCGACGACGGCATGGCGGCGCTCGGCGTGGCCGCCGCCCGGGTGGACGACGACCTGGACCAGTTCTGCCAGCGGCTGCTGGTCGAGTTGGCGCCGCCGGAGATCCAGGACGACGTTGCGGTGGTGGCGGTCCGCCGCCGCTGACGCGCGTTCCCGATCACGTACCGTAGCTAAGCTGCCTGTAACGCTGCGTCACGGCCACCGCCGGGCGAGTGAGTGGGCTTGCTGCCGACTTGCTCTGCAGCCATCGGTGCAGCAGGCGCCTGAGCAGGAACTTCCTGTTGACCATGGTTGGCGGCGTCGCACCGCCACCGTCACCGTCGGTGTGCGTTGCGTCAGTGGCTGCAGAGCAAAGTCGGCGCGAGGCGAGGCCCGCCGATCGGGCCGACTGTCACCTTGCGTAACCGCGCGGAGTGAGGGTTGGTCCGCGCTCGGCAGGCCTGGCCCGCGTCACGGCCGCAGGGCCGCCAGCGAGCGGGCGTACGCCGCGGGCGAGACCCCGGCGACGGCGGTGAACTCGCGCACCAGGTGGGCCTGGTCGGCGTACCCCAGATCGGCGGCGACCCGCGACCAGTCCAGCGGCCCGGCGGCGGCCTGTTCGATCGCCTCCTGGAGCCGGTAGCGGCGGATCACCCACTTCGGACCGACGCCCACGTGGTCGAGGAAGAGGCGCTGGAGCCGGCGGACGGAGACGCCGCGCCGCCGGGCGAAGTCGGTCACCCGCAGCACGGTCCGGTCGGCGCGGATCTCCTCGACCAGCGCGGTGGCCTCCGCGGCGAGCGGATCCGCGACCGGCGGCCACGAGGTCAGCAGCTCGTCCAGCCTCGCGCAGCGCTCGTCGTCGGTCCCCGGGCAGATCGGCCCGCCGGGGATCGGCACGCGCCGGCCGGTCAGTTCGGCGACCGGGCGCCGCCAGAACGGCCGGAAGCCGCCCGGGCGGAACTGGACGCCGGAGACCCGGCCGACGCCGTGCAGCGTGACGGCGAACAGGCCGGTGTCGACGCCGGCGATCTCGCCCTGTTCGGGCGCGCCCTCCTGCGCCTGGAAAACCACGTTCACGGTGGGGTGCGGCACCACCCGCTGCTCGAACGGCTCGGTCAGATCCCAGTCGATCAACCAGTAGTGCTCCACCCACCGGCGCAACGCCGGGGCGGCCATCCGGCGCCGGAACCGGACCTGCTGCCGCAGCCGGCCCGGATCGAGGATGCCCCGGTTGTCACGCCGCGGTTCGTGTCGCATTTCTTCAAGACCGCCCTCATACGCTGCCCCTATGAGCACGAAGACTAGTGAGCTGCTCGCCGTCGCGGCGCCGCGTACGGTCGCTGTGGTTCGCGGCATCTCCGACGACCAGCTCGGCCTGCCCACCCCGTGCCCCGACTACACGGTGCGCGACCTGCTCGGGCACCTGTTCGACGTGGTGGTCAACTTCCAGGCGCTGGCCCGCCGGGAAGAGGTCGACTGGTCCGGCAAGACCGATCACCTGACCGAGGGCTGGCGTGACCGGTTCGCGACCGAGACGGCCCGGCTCACCGAGGCCTGGTCCGACCCGGCCGCGCTGGAGGGCGTGTCACCCGGCATGGGGCTACCACAGGAGACCGTCGGGTCGATGGCGCTGATCGACCTCACGGTGCACGGGTGGGACCTGGCCCGGGCCACCGGCCAGGAGCTGACAGTGGATCCGGCCGTGGTGTCGGCCGGGCACGAGTTCATGGACCGGATGGGCGACATGGGGCAGAAGATGGGCGCGTTCGGCCCGCCGGTGCCCACCGAGGCGGCGCCGGCCAGCATGGACGCGCTGCTCGGCCGGGCCGGACGGAACCCGGCCTGGACCCGCTGACGTTGCTTGCTCGCCGGCACGGGGCGGCGAGCGGCACGGACGGCGGCGCCCGCCGGGCCGGGACGGCCGGCGTCCGGCCCGGCGGTCAGCGACCGAGCAGCCCGGCGGAGCCGGCGACGACCAGCCCGATCACCGTCGAACAGCAGCAGACGACGAGCGCGGCGGCCACCACCACGAGGATCAGCCAGGTCGGTCCGCGTCGCGCCGCCGAGGGCTCCTCCGCACTCATGCCGGCAGTCTAGGTTGGTGCGATGGAGCTGATCTCGATCGCCGACATCCGCGCCGCCGCCGAGGACGTGGCCGGTACCGTGCTGCGGACCCCGTTGGTGCCGGTGCTCTGGGACGATCAGCTGTGGCTCAAGCCGGAGAACCTGCAACCGGTGGGGTCGTTCAAGCTGCGCGGCGCCACCCACGCGGTGGCCCGGCTCGATCCCGCGACCCGCGCCCGGGGGGTGGTCACCCACTCGTCGGGAAACCACGGGCAAGCCCTGGCGTACGCGGCCCGCGCCCTCGGCGCGCCCTGCACGGTGGTGGTCCCCGAGGGCGCGCCGGAGGTCAAGGTGGCCCGGATGCGGGCTCTCGGCGCGGACGTACGGCTGGTGCCGCCGGCCCGGCGGCTCGCCGAGGCGGAGCGGATCGTGGCCGGGACCGGCGCGACGCTGGTGCCGCCGTTCGACCACCCGGCGGTCATCGCCGGTCAGGGCACCGTCGGGCTGGAGATCGTCGCCGACCTGCCGGACGTGGACGTGGTGCTGGTGCCGGTGGGCGGCGGCGGGCTCGGCTCGGGCGTGGCCACGGCAGTCAAGGCGCTGCGCCCGTCCGCCGCCGTGATCGGCGTGGAGCCGGCACTGGCCGCCGACGCCCAGGAGTCACTCGCCGCCGGTGAGGTGGTCGTCTGGGACGTCGAACGCACCTACCGGACGTGCGCCGACGGGCTGCGGACCAGCCTGTCCGCGCTGACGCTGGCCCACCTGCGGGACCGGCTCGACGGCATCGTCACGGTCACCGAGGACGAGATCATGGCGGCCACCGGCCGGCTGATCCGGGACGCGCGACTGGTGGCCGAGCCGAGCGGCGCGGTCGCC
>NZ_JAGPXV010000480.1:0-4758 GCF_018070405.1 Micromonospora sp. D75 | reverse complement strand
AGATGGAACTCGGCAACGGGCGTACCCCGGCGACCACGGCCGGGGTGTGGCCGGAGGTGGCGCTCACGGCGCTGGCGGTCGCGGCCCTGGCCGGCGCGGCCGTGCTGCGCCGCCGCCGGGAGGTCGCTCCCGGCTGAGCCGACGAGCGGGAGGCGGTGCGACGGTGGCGGTGACAGCCGACAGGCGGACGGCCGGCCATCCCGGGGTGGGGCGGGTCCTGGTGGTCATCCCCACCTACAACGAGGCCGACAACGTCGAACGGATCGTCGCCCGGGTACGTGCGGCGGCGCCGGGGGTGGACGTGCTCGTCGCCGACGACAACAGCCCCGACGGCACCGGCGCGATCGCGAACCGGCTCTCCGGGGACGACCCGCGGGTGCACGTGCTGCACCGCGAAGGCAAGGAAGGGCTCGGCGCGGCCTACCTGGCCGGTTTCGCCTGGGCCCGCGCACGCGGCTACGACGCCGTGGTGGAGATGGACGCCGACGGCTCGCACGCGCCGGAGGACCTGCCGGCGCTGCTGGACGCCGCCCGCGACGCCGACGTGGTGATCGGCTCCCGGTGGACGCGCGGCGCGCGGGTGCTGAACTGGCCGTGGCAGCGGCTGCTGCTGTCGCGTGTCGGCAACCTGTACGCGCGGCTCGCGCTGGGCATGCCGGTCAGCGACGCCACCGGCGGCTACCGGGTGTACCGGCGCAGCGCGCTGGACGCCATCGACCTGGACTCGGTGCGCTCCCAGGGGTACGCCTTCCAGGTCGAGCTGTCCCGGCTGGCGCACCGCGCCGGGGTACGCATCGTGGAGGTGCCGATCACGTTCGCCGAGCGGGAACACGGCGACAGCAAGATGAGCCCGCTGATCGTGGCCGAGGCGCTGTGGCGGGTCACCCGGTGGGGAGTGCGGGACCGTTTGGCGACCGCGTCCGCCCGCCCGGACGCGCTCGCCCGCTGGCCTTGAGCCGAGGCGTGTCATGCTTGAGGGGCGTGATGACCCCGGGCGGATGAGGTGAGATGCGCCGAGGACTGAAGTACGTACCCCCGGCCCTGCTGCTGTTGGCGCTGCTGGAGCTGACCGTTTTCGTGCTGGTCGGCCGGGCTGTCGGGTTCGGCGTGGCGGTGCTGCTGGTGTTCGGCGCGTCCCTGCTGGGCCTGGTGCTGCTGCGCCGCGAGGGCATGCGGGCGTGGCGCGGATTCCGCGCGGCGGCGCAGGCCGGCCGCCCACCGGGCCCCGAGGTGACAGACGGGCTGGTCGGGCTGCTGGGTGCGCTGCTGCTGGCGATGCCGGGCCTGGTCAGCGGCGTGGTGGGCCTGCTGTTGCTGCTGCCGCCGATGCGCCGGCTGGCCGGTGGCGGGGTGCGCCGGGCCACCGAGCGGCGGGTGTCGTCGATGGTCGCCGGTGACCTGTTCGGGCCACGGCGGGTACGGGTGTACCGGGGCGCGCCGCAGCCGACCCCGCAGCCCACACCGTCACCGTCGCCGGGTCCCGCGCCGACGCCCCAGCCGGTCACCGACCCCGGCAAGGCCATTGAGGGCGAGATCGTAGACCGCTGACGCGCTGCGCTGCGCCCACGCGGTGCCACGCCATCGGCCTTGATCGACTCCACTTCGCCGAGGTGGTGGCATCAGACCGCGCCCGACCTCGCCACCACCCCGAACTGGCGGCCCGTCCACAGACCCGGCACCCCGGTTTGCCCACATGCGGCGGATCGGCCGCCCACGGTCTCCCCACCCGCCCCATGATCGACGCCAGTTCGGGGAGGTGGCGGTATCAAGGCCGCTGCGATACCGCCACCTCCCCGAAGTGGCGCCCGCCCCGCCCCTGGCAACGGAAACGCCCCCGGGTGATCCCGGGGGCGTTTTCGGTCATGCGGGAGATGCTCAGGCGCGACCGCGACGGGTCCGGACCTCCTGGAGCCGCTCGGCGAGGATGTCCTCCAGCTCGGCGATCGAGCGCCGCTCCAGCAGCATGTCCCAGTGGGTACGCGGCGGCTTGGCCTTCTTCTGCTCCGGCTCGGTGCCGTCGACCAGGCGGGCGACGCTGCCGTCGAACTTGCACTCCCAGGTCGTCGGGACCTCGGCGTCGACGGCGAACGGCACCTCGAACTGGTGGCCCTTGGCGCAGAGGTACTCGCGGGTCTGGCGCGGCGCGAGCTCCGTGTTGCGGTCGGATTCGTAGCTGACCGCGCCCAGCCGGCTACCGCGCAGCATGCGCTCGCCCATGATCGACTTCCCCTCGTCCGTGGTGCTGGTCTTCAGGTGTAACGGCCGGTCACCGTTCGCCCATTCCCCACCCACGTCGGCAGGGCCGTACGCGGGTCGGAAGAACCAAGGGTAACCGGCCATGACAGCTGCCCGGCGGGGTCGTCCCCGGCCGGGCCGAATCGGTGGAGTGTTTCGCCTGTCAATGGGGATGTTACCCACCTGTTTGCGTGCCGGAGGTGACGATGAGCAGTGACGCGCCGGTCGGGGCCCGGCCACCCGCGGGCAAGACCTTCTTCGGTCATCCCCGTGCGCTGTCCACGCTCTTCCTCACCGAGATGTGGGAGCGGTTCAGCTTCTACGGCATGCGGGCGATCCTGGTGCTGTACCTGACCGCCGCGGTCGCCGACGGCGGACTCGACATCGGTGAGTCCAGCGCCAACGCCGTGTACGGCACCTACAACGCCATGGTCTACCTGATGGCCCTGCCCGGTGGCTGGGTGGCGGACCGGCTGATCGGCGCGCGACGCAGTGTGCTGTGGGGCGGCGTGGTGATCGCCGCCGGCCACTACGTGATGGCGATCCCGACCGGGTGGAGCGTGTTCGCCGGCATGGCGCTGATCGTGCTCGGCACCGGCCTGCTCAAACCGAACATCTCCACCATGGTCGGTGACCTGTACGAGCGGGACTCGCCGCGCCGCGACGCCGGGTTCTCGATCTTCTACATGGGCATCAACCTGGGCGCGTTCATCGCGCCGCTGATCACCGGCTTCCTCGGCGAGAAGATCAACTGGCATCTGGGGTTCGGCGCGGCAGCGGTCGGCATGACCTTCGGCGTACTCCAGTACGTGCTGGGCCGGCGCAACCTCGGCGACGCCGGTGCCCGCCCGGCGGACCCACTGCTCGGCGCGGACCGGCGACGCGCGCTGACCCGCATCGGCGTGGCCACAGGGATTCTGCTCGCGGTGCTGCTGGTGCTGCTGCTGGCCGGCTGGTTCACCGTCGACACCGTGGTCAACCTGCTCACAGTGGTGACGGTGCTGGTGACAGTCGGCTACTTCGCGCGCATCCTCACCGACCGGGAGATCAGCGGCACCGAACGCAGCCGGATGAAGGCGTACGTGTGGCTGTTCGTGTTCGCTGCCTCGTTCTGGCTCATCTACGACCAGGCCGGATCGGTGCTGAACATCTTCGCCGCCGACCAGACCGACCGCTCGGTGGGCGGGTTCACGTTCCCGGCGTCCTGGCTGCAGTCGGTGAACCCGATCCTGATCATCATCGGCGCGCCACTGGCCGCCGCGCTGTGGCTCAAGCTCGGGCACCGGGTGTCCACGCCCACGAAGTTCGCGGTCGGCCTGGTGCTCAACGGTCTGTCGTTCGTGCTGATGGCCGCCGCCGCGCGGGCCGCCGTCGGCGGCGACCTGGTCTCACCGCTGTGGCTGGTCGCGGTGTACGCGATCCAGGTGGCCGGCGAGCTGTCGCTGAGCCCGGTCGGCCTGTCCGCCACCACCAAACTGGCCCCGGTCAAGTACGCCAGTCAGATGCTGGGCCTGTGGTTCCTCGCCACCGCCGTCGGCGACGCGATCGGCGGCCAGGTGGCCCGGCTGGCCGGCGCCTGGTCGCAGCCGGTGTACTTCCTGACCTTCGGGCTGGCCTCGGTGGTGCTGGGCCTGGCCGCGGTGATGTTCACCCGCCAGATCCGGACCCTGATGGCCGGCATCCACTGACCTGGCTCACACCGACGGAGTGGGCGGCAGTGGCAGCGGCAGGCCGGGCAGCCCGTCGATGCTGGTGGCGACGTGGTCCTTGCCGGCGAAGTACGCGCTCAGCGACGTGTCGTCCTCCCGGGCGAACCGGCGTTCGTGCAGGTCGCGGTCGGCGTCGTAGGTCATGAACGGCACCGCGTAGCCGCACGTGTCGCGGATCAGCTCGGCGTGCGCCACGATGATCGCCCGCAGGCCGTGCGGGCCGGGATCGATGTCGGGGAAGTGCCGCAGCAGGCCGGGCCAGCGCGGGTCGTCACGGAACACCGGCTCGCCGCGCCCGTGCACCCGCACGATGTTCGGCGGGCCGGCGAACGCGCACCACATCAGCGTGATCCGGCCGTTCTCCCGCAGGTGGGCGATGGTCTCGGCGTTGCTGCCGGCGAAGTCCAGATACGCCACCGTGTGCTCGTCGAGCACCGCGAAGCAGCCGCGCAGCCCTTTCGGGGACAGGTTGACGGTGCCGTCACCGGACAGCGGGGCGGTGGCGACGAAGAACATCGGCTGCGCCTCGATGAAGTCCCGCAGCCGGCCGTCGATGCGCTCGTATGTCTTTCCCATGCCCCGATCCTCGCCGCCGGCACGGGTCCGGCGCTGCCCCCTTCCCAGCCCGTGGCGGTCAGCCGGTGCGGGTGCCGAGCCGCGCCAGCGCCGTCGCCAGGTCACTGACCTGGTCGGCGAGCTGCCCGGCGCGCCGCTGCGCGGCGTCCCGGTCCGCCTCGATCACGGCCGTGCGCGCGGCCAGGTCGGCCGCCCGCGCCTCGGCGGCGCTCGCGGCACGCCGCGCGTCGGCCAGCTC
>NZ_JAGPXV010000048.1:0-16964 GCF_018070405.1 Micromonospora sp. D75 | reverse complement strand
GGCCTGGTGATCCCCACCGTGCAACCCGCGTACGCGGCGTCGCTGGCCGAGGTGACCAGCTTCGGCGACAACCCCGGGCGCATGCGCATGCACGTCTACGTGCCGGACAACCGCCCGTCCCGGCCGGCCACGGTGGTGGCCATGCACGGCTGCGGCGGTTCCGGCCCCGGCTTCTACTCCGGCAGCGAGTTCGCCGGGCTGGCCGACCGGTACGGCTTCATCGTGATCTATCCCAGCGCCACCCAGCAGGCCGGGTTCGGCAACTGCTTCGACACCTGGTCCGACGCGGCCAAGCGCCGCGGCGGCGGCAGTGACCCGGTGTCGCTCATCTCGATGGTCCGCTACGTGCAGCAGCAGTACGGCGCCGACCCGGACCGGGTCTACGCCACCGGCAGCTCGTCTGGCGGCATGATGACCAACCACATGCTGGCGCTCTACCCGGACGTCTTCAAGGCCGGTGCGGCGTTCATGGGGGTGCCGTTCAACTGCTTCGCCGGCGCCTCCGACTACCCGCCCGGGTCCAGCCAGTGCACCGGCGGGAACATGAACCGCACCCCGCAGCAGTGGGGTGACGCGGTCCGCCAGGCGTACCCCGGCTACACCGGGCCGCGTCCCCGCGTGCAGCTGTGGCACGGCACCAACGACACGCTCGTGCCGTACTCGCTGCTGCAGGAGACGATCGAGCAGTGGACGAACGTGTTCGGGCTCAGCCAGAACCCCACCTCCACCGACACGCCGCAGTCCGGCTGGAACCGGCGGCGCTACGCCGACTCCACCGGCACCGTGCAGGTCGAGGCGTACAGCATCCAGGGCGCCGGGCACAGCCTGCCGTCGTCCGGCATGGCTGCGGCGGCGATCGCCTTCTTCGGCCTGACCAGCACGCCCGGGCCGACCACGCCCCCGCCGGGACCGACCACTCCGCCGCCGGGGCCGACCACGCCCCCGCCCGGCCCCACCACCCCGCCGCCGGGACCGACCACGCCGCCGCCCGGCACCGGCGCCTGCTCGGTGCGCATCGAGCTGAACGCCTGGAACAACGGCCTGACCGAGAACATCACCATCAGCAACACCGGCTCGACCGCGGTGAACGGCTGGTCGCTGGCGTTCACGCTGCCCGGCGGCCAGACCATCACCTCCGGCTGGAACGCCTCGTACTCCCCCTCCTCGGGCCAGGTGACGGCGCGCAACGTCTCCTACAACGCGGCCATCCCGGCCGGCGGCTCGACCACCATCGGCTTCCAGGCCACGCACACCGGCAACGCCGGGCGGCCCAGCTCGTTCACCCTCAACGGCCAGTCCTGCACACTCACCTGACCGGCGTACCCCGACCCCGGTGACGTCCGGACGGCGGCCCCGCGACCCCGCGTCGCGGGGCCGCCGGCTACCCGGCCGGTGGGGCCGGTTCCGGAGCCCCGCCGCGGCTGATCCGCAGCGTCAACACGTCGGTGCGAACCGTGATGTGGCCGTGGAACAGCGCCGCTCCGCCCGTCCCGTAACCGACCTGGGTCGCGGTGACCAGCGGATGTCCGACCGCCACGCCGAGCCGCTCGGTGGCCTCGTCGTCGGCGAGCACCGCGGTGAGTTCGATCTCCGCCCGCCGCACCGGCATGCCGGTCGCGCTGGCCAGGAACTCGAACATGTCCAGGTCGATGCTGAGCAGCCCGGACGGGTCGAGGTCGCGGCCGTCGAACCGCAGCGGCAGGTGATCACGGATCCAGGCCGCCGGGACCCCGTCCACGGCGAAGAGCCGGTCGACCCGCCACACCGGCGAGCCCGGCTCCAGTCCGAGGACGCGCGCGCAGTCGGCCGGGCACTTCGCCCGGCTGACCGACGCGTCCTGAAGCGTCGGACGGTGACCCGTGGCGGTGATCCGGTCCCGCAGCGCGGTGACGTCACCGATGGACACCGGCACCCGCTCGGCGTCGTCGTGCACGAAGGTGCCGATCCCCCAGGTCCGGGTCACCACCCCCTCGGCGGCGAGCTGCCCCAGCACCTCGCGCACCGTCGCGCGGCTGACCTCCAGACGATCGGCCAGGTCCCGCTCGTTGGGCAGCTTCTCACCCGACCGGAACTCGCTGCCGATCAGCTGCCGCAGCCGCCCGTGCGCCGCCTGTAGCGCGGTTTCCCGCCGAGCCATCCGCCCTCACCTCATCACTGCCCGCCGCCGCGTCGGCGTACGGAGTGTAGTTCGTCCACGTCCGCTCGGACGATCACCGGCCCGGCCTCACCACACCTGCTCCAGTACCCGGATGGTGTTGCCGCCGATCACCTTGGCGATCTCGTCGTCGGAGTAGTCGTGCGCCACCAGCCAGCCCACGATGTTCCCGAACGCCTCGCCCGGATTCTCCAGCCCGGACACGTACTCCACCCGCGGGTGCTGCGGACGGTTGCCGGCGTCGTGGGCGTAGTTGCCGGCGTAGGTGTCGTGCACCCCCACGTGGTCGCCGAACATGGTGTCCGGACCGAACGTGACGTGGTCGATGCCGACCAGGTCCACGCAGTAGGTGAAGTGGTCCATCACCGACTCGATCGAGTGGTGCTGGTGCGCCTGCGAGAGCGTGGTGTGCGGGGCGGCCTCGATGCCGATCACGCCACCCCGCTCGGCGCAGGCCCGGATCACCTCGTCCGGCTTCATCCGGGAGGTGTCCCAGACCGAGCGGGCGCCGGCGTGGGTGATGAACACCGGCACCCGGCTGGCCTCGATGACATCCAGGCAGGTCTGGTCGCCGGAGTGCGAGATGTCGATGGCGATCCCGAGCTTGTTCATCCGGTCCACCGCCCGGCGGCCGAAGTGCGTCAGCCCGCCGTCGTGCTTCTCCGACAGGCCCCCGCCGAGCATGTTCGCCTGGCTGTACGCGATGCCGAGCTGGCGTACGCCGAAGCCGTAGAGGATGTCGATCCGGTCCAGCTCGTTCTCGATCGGGCTGCTGCACTCCAGGCCCGCGACCAGGGCCAGCCGGCCGTCCCGCTTCGCGGCGTGGATGTCGTCCAGGGACGTGGCCAGGAAGACGTGGTCCTGCTTGTAGAGGTCACTCATCCGCATCCCGAGGGCGTAGACGAGGTCGTTCCACTTCCAGCCGTTCTCGCTCGTCACACAGGAGGCGCCGGCCATGAAGTTGTCGAAGACGGCGGTCAGGCCGGAGCGCGCCAGCCCCTCGTATCCGGTGCGCTGGCGGGCGGTGCGGTTGTAGGCCCGCAGCTCGCTGACGTCGGCCGGCAGGACCACCGGATGCTCGTGCAGCGAGATGGCGGCGTGCTCGGTGAGCAGCCGCGTCACCCGCGCACGCTGAGCGTCGGTCAGGCCGAGGTCGTGCTCCGGCACCCGGCCGATCTCCTCGGCCAGCGTGAACACCCGGTAGTCCGAGTGCGGCTCCAGGTACGAGTACGACCTGTGACCCTTGTACCGGGGGGCGGGTTCTTGCAGCAAGACGCTTCTCCTTTGGACGATCGCCGGCCGTCACGCGGCCAGCGGGAAGTGGCAGGCGACCGGATGCGCGCCGGCGGCCAGCGGTGGTTCGGTGGTGGCACAGGTGTCGGCCGCCTGCCAGCAACGGGTCCGGAACCGGCAGCCCGAGGGCGGATCCACCGGACTGGGCGGGTCGCCGGCCAGCAGGATCCGCTGCCGCCCCTGCCGGCCGGCCGGGTCCGGCACCGGCACCGCCGACAGCAGCGCCCGGGTGTACGGGTGCCGGGGCGACTCGTAGAGGCTGACCTCGGGGCCGGTCTCCACGAGCTTGCCCAGGTACATCACTGCCACCCGGTCGGAGATGTGGCGCACCACGGACAGGTCGTGGGCGATGAAGACGTACGCCACGCCGAGTTCCTCCTGGAGCCGCTCCAGGAGGTTGACCACCTGCGCCTGGACCGACACGTCCAGCGCGGAGACGGGCTCGTCGCAGACGATGACGTCGGGGCTCAGCGCGAGCGCCCGGGCGATGCCGATGCGCTGGCGCTGCCCGCCGGAGAACTGGTGCGGGTAGCGGTCCAGGTGCAGGCCGGGGTCGAGGCCGACCAGGTCGAGCAGCTCCTTGATCCGCTCGATCCGGCGCCGGCGGTCCAGCACGTCCGGATGGATCTCGAACGGCTGGAGCAGGATCTCCCGGATCGTGCGGCGGGGGTTCAGCGACGTGTACGGGTCCTGGAGCACGATCTGGATCCGCCGGCGCAGGGCCCGCAGCTCCCGTCCCCTGGCCTGGTGCACCACTGACGTGCCGAAGCGCACCGCGCCGGAGGTGGGCTGCTCCAGCCCGACGAGCATGCGGGCCAGCGTGCTCTTGCCGCAGCCGGACTCGCCCACCACGCCGAGCGTCTCGCCCCGGCGCAGGTCGAAGGAGACACCGTCGACGGCCTTGACCACGCCGCCGGAGGTGAACGGGACCCGTCCCTTGACCGGGAAGTGCTTGACCAGGTTCTCGACCCGCAGCACGACCTCATCGCCGGGTGGCATCGAGCACCTCCTCGTGGTGGTGACAGGCGCTGGCGCGATCGGCCGGCAGCGCCAGCAGCGGCGGCAGGACGACCCGGCACTCGTCGGTGGCCCGGGGGCAACGCAGGTGGAACGGGCAGCCGGCAGGGAGCCGAGCCGGGTTGGGCGGAGCGCCGGGAATCGCGTAGAGCTGCTCGTCGCGCCGGTCCACCCGGGGCATCGAGTTGAGCAGCCCCTCGGTGTAGGGGTGCGCCGGACCGGCGAAGATCTGCTCGACGGTGCCCCGTTCGACGATCCGGCCGGCGTACATCACCGCCACGTCGTCGGCGACCTCGGCGACCACCCCCAGGTCGTGGGTGATCAGCAGCAGCCCCATTCCGCTGTCCCGCTGGATCTCCGCGAGCAACTCCATCACCTGGGCCTGCACCGTCACGTCCAGCGCGGTGGTGGGCTCGTCCGCGATCAGCAGGTCCGGTTCCAGGGCGATGGCCAGCGCGATCATGATGCGCTGGCGCATGCCCCCGGAGAACTGGTGCGGATAGTCCCGCATCCGGTCCTTGGCCGCCGGGATCCGCACCCGGTCGACCAGTTCGACGGCGCGGCGGCGGGCGTCGGCCCGGGACATGCCGCGCCGGACCCGCAGCACCTCCACGATCTGGTGTCCGACGGTGAAGACCGGGTTGAGCGCGGCCATCGCGTCCTGGAAGACCATCCCGATCTCCTCGCCGCTGACCCGCTCCCGCTGCTTGCGTGACAGGGTCAGCAGTTCCCTGCCCCGCAGCTGGACCGAGCCGCTGACCGTCGCCGGCGGCACGTCGAGGATGCCCGTCACCGCCTGCGCGGTGACGCTCTTGCCGGAGCCGGACTCACCGAGGATGGCCAGGGTCTGCCCCGACTCGATCCGCAGCGACACCCCGTTCACCGCGTTGACCGGCCCGGTCGGACCGGGGAACGCGACCTTCAGGTCGGCGATCTCCAGCAGGCTCATCGGAGCACTCCGGCGCGGCTGAGGAAGTCCCGCACCACCTGCTGGAACAGCTCCGGCTCCTCCAGTTGCGGCGAGTGGCCGGAGGACTCGAAGACCACCAGCTCGCCGCGGGGCACCAGGTCCGCGATGACCTGCGAGGCGGCCACCGGGGTACGCCAGTCGTGCCGGCCCACCGTCACCAGGGTCGGGCACGTGATCGACGGCAGCTTCGGCTTCAGGTCGTAGCGGGGCATGTTCTGCCCGAAGGCGGCGTTGTGGGTGCGGTAGTGGAACCGGGTGGCGGCCAGCCGCGCCTCGTCCTTTGCCGGGTCGTGCTGGTGGTCGTAGAGCGGCAGGATCGCTTTCCAGTACTCGCGCAACTGCTCGTTGCTCTCGAACCGGCCGGTGCCGATCCGGTCGATGACCCACTCCGGGATCACCGAACGGTCGGTGTTACGGGCCCGCTCCACCGCGAGGTGGTCGTGCGCGGTGTCCGCGGCGGTGTCCCGCAGCACCAGCGCGGAGACCCGCTCCGGGTGGGCGATGGCGTACTCCATGGCGATGAACCCGCCGTACGAGCCGCCGGCCATGACGATCGTCTCGTAGCCGAAGTGCGCGCGGATGGCGTCCACGTCGGCCACCCACTGCTCGTGGGTGAACGGTTCGTCGTCGCTGGACTCGCCGGAGCCGCGGGCGTCGAAGACGATGACCCGCATGCGGTCGGCGAACGGGCCGAACGAGCGCTTCGGCTCCTGGCGGGAGCCGAGGCCCGGCGCACCGTGGTGCACGATCATCGCCGGGCCGTCGACCGGGCCGAACGCCTCGACGACCAGTTCCGCTCCGTTGATTCTCATCGGATCCCCTCGATGATGTTGGACGCCAGGTCACGCGGGTACCGGGTGAGCCGGCGCGGGCCGTCGTCCTGTACCAGGACCGTGTCGGAGATGCGGTAGCCGGCGTGGCCGGGCACGTAGACGCCGGGCTCGCTGGACAGCAGCATCCCGGGGGCCAGCACGGTGTGGTCGCCGTCCTCGACCCAGGGCGCCTCGTGGTTCTGCAGCCCGATGCCGTGGCCCTGCCGGTGCCGGATGTAGTCGCCCAGGCCCCGGTCCCGCAGGACGTCCAGGCAGATCCGGTTGACCTCGGCGCAGGTACGCCCGGCGATCATCGCCTGGGTGCCCACCTCCTGCGCCTCCCGGTCGGCCTCGTAGTAGCGCACCTGCTCGGCGGTGGGCTCGCCGATGACGAACGTCCGCTCGCTCTCCACGAACCGGCTGGCCACCGCCGCGCCGAGGGAGAGGATCAGGGTGTCGCCCGGCTGGAGCCGCCGACGGGTCGGCAGGCCGTGCGGCAGGGCGGAGTTCGGGCCGGCGTAGACCAGCCCGCCGGCCAGCTTGGTGGTGTAGACGACCAGGTCGTACTCGGCGTACATCCGGTCGGTGCCGAAGCCGATCACGTGCCGGGCGATCTCGTCCTCACGCGGCAGCGGCCGCCCGGCGGCGAGCGCCTCCTCGATCAGGGCCCGTCCGGCGGCCAGCATCTCGTCGCAGATCCGCGCGGCCGCCTCGTGGAACGGGATCTCCTCGGGGAACTTGCGCAGCCGCAGCTCGGCGACCGCGTCGGTGGTCTCCAGCGTGGCCCCGCCGATGGCCCGGGACAGCGCCCGGAACGCGCCGACCGAAAGGCCCGCGCCCACGCCGATACGGCGGACCGGACCGCCCGGACGGGACAGCGCCGAGGCGAGCGTCTCCTCGGCGGTGACCACGCCCGGGTACTCGAAGTACGTGACGGTCTGGACCGTCACGCCCTGCTGGGCCGCGTACTCCTCGTCGAGGCGCGGGATCACCAGCAGCGGATCCCCCGTCCGCGGCAGCCAGAGGTACACCGGACGTTCGGTGGCGATGTAGAAGAAGCCACTGAGGAAGGCGACCTCCGCCGGCGAGGTGGCCAGGAACCCGTCCAGCCCTCGTTGTTCGAGCGCCTCGGCGAGCCGGCCACGGACGCTGTGGTAGAAGCTCTCGGGCAGTCGCATGGTCAGCCTCCGTTGCGACGGGGGTCGCGGGTGTCGTTGAACCGGGTTCCGGCGAGGGTCGCCGCCAGCACCAGGAACAGGATCGCCAGGGACGGGAAGAGCGTCTGCCACCAGGCGATCGCGATCGTGCCGCTGCGCTGGGCGTTGAGCAGGATGCGTCCCCAGGACCAGGCGTCCGGGTCGCCGAGCCCGAGGAAGCTCAGGCCGGCCTCGGAGATCACCGCCCGGGAGGCGGTGAGCAGCACGCTGACCACCATCAGCGAGACGACGGCGGGCAGGATCTCCCGGGTGACGATCCGCCAGCCGGTGGCGCCGAGCACCCGCGCACCGTCGATGTAGGGCATCGCGCTGATCACCAGGCCCTGTGACCGGATCAGCCGGGCCACCTCGGGCCAGGCGAAGAACCCGATGATCAGGGTCAGCGTCGTGACGCTCGGGCTCACCACCGCCGCCAGCATGATCATCAGCGGCAGGGTGGGCAGCGCCAGCATCACGTCGGTGATCACCGTGGCGACCGCGTCGAACGGCCGGAAGTACGCCGCGGCCAGCCCGATCGCGGTGCCCAGCACGATGGCGAGCAGCGAGGCGGCCAGGCCGATCACCATGCTGGTCCGGGTGCCCCAGACCACCTGGGCGAAGATGTCCTGCCCGAGGTCGTCGGTGCCGAACCAGTGCGCCCCGGAGGGCGGTTGCAGCACGTCCGCGCCGGCGCCGGCGGGCTCGTCGGCGATCAGCGGCGCGAAGACCGCCAGCACCGCCATCACGAGCAGCACCAGCACCGACAACGCCACGACGGGCTGACGCAGGTAGCCGGAGAGGAAGGACCGCCTGGGCGCGGCCGGGGCCGGCGGGAGCGCCTGCTCGGTCAGCACGGGGGCACTCACGGCACCCTCCCTTCGGTGGTGGCGGCGAACGGATCCGGGCGACGCGCCGGGACGCGGCGCGCGCTCACAGCCGGATCCGGGGGTTGAGGACCGCGTAGAGCATGTCGGTCAGGGCGTTGGCGATCACCACGGTGACGGCGAGCATGATGAACGCCCCCTGGATCACCGGGTAGTCCTGCTGCCCGACCGCCTCGTAGATCAGCCGGCCGACCCCGGGGTAGGCGAAGACCGTCTCGGTCAGCACCGCGCCGCCGACCAGGGTGCCCAGTTGCAGGCCCATCAGGGTCAGCGCCGGCAGGATCGCGTTGCGCAGGCCGTGCTTCCACACCCGACGCCGGGCCGAGAGACCACGCGCCTGCGCGGCGCGGATGTAGTCCTCACCGAGGACCTCGATCATGTTGGTACGGAGGGTCAGCGCGTACGGGCCGAGCTGCACCAGGACCAGGGAGAGCACCGGCAGCACCAGGTGGTGTGCCAGGCTCAGGTAGGCCGCCGCGCCCCGGGTGTCCGGGTCGATCGCCCCGCCGATCGGAAACCAGCCGAGCTGGGCGCCGAAGAAGACCAGCAGCAGGATCGCGACGCTCGGCACGAACAGCGCGTTGGCGCTGATCCCGAAGCCCTGCAACGCGCGGTCGAGCCACTTGCCGCGGTTGACCGCGGCGGCCACGCCGATCGGGATGCCGACGGCGACGGTCAGGACGAACGCGCTGCCGGCCAGCAGCAACGTCCAGGGAAGCCGGTCGAGGATGATGTCGGTGACCGGCTGGATCTGACGGAACGAGATGCCCAGGTTGCCCTGGACCAGCTCGCGCAGGTACGACACGTACTGCTCCCACAGCGGACGGTCCAGGCCGTACGTCTTGAGCAGCGCCGCCTGCATCTCCGGTGTCATGTCGCCCTCGACCATGAGGGTCGTGGGGTCCCCCGGCAGGAGCCGGAGCAGAAAGAACGTCGAAGTGATCGCGATCCACACGGTCAGGACGGCCTTCAGTGCCCGGCTGAGCACGAAACGCGCCACGGGGGACCCCTCCTCTCCTCTGGTTGGGTGGGTTACTTGACCGGGGTGACCTGGGCCAGCGAGTACGCGGTGACCATGCCGAGCAGGTCCGACGGCGACGGGACGAAGCCGGTGAACTTGCTGGCGTTGTAGGCGAACTGGAAGTTCTCCACGTACAGCGGGGTCAGGTACGCCTGCTCGTGCACGACCTTGTCAATGTTCTTGATCTTGGTCTTGAACGCCTCCACGTCGGTGGTGCCGGCCGCGTCGTTGATCAGCGCGTCCATCTCCGCCGACTCGAGCAGGTTGTAGTTGATGCCACCCGGGTTGCTGGACAGGTAGGTGCTGCGCAGCTGGTCCATCGGGTTGTCGAAGACACCCCACTGCGAGGCGTCGATGTCGTACTCGCCGTTCTTGGTGCGGGTGAGGAAGGTGTTCCGCTCCACGCACTCGTTCTCCAGCTTCACGCCGGCCTTGGCCGCGCTCTCCCGGAACAGCTGCACGACCCGGGTGATGTTGGCGTTGGACTGGTCGCACGCCACGCCGAACTTCAGCTCGTCGAAGAAGCCGTCGTTGTTGGCGTCCTTGTAGCCGGCCGCGCTCAGCTTGGCCTTCGCGCCCTCCGGGTCGAACGGGTACGGCTGCAGCTCGGTGTTGTCGTACTCGGAGAAGATCGGCGAGATCGGGCCGGCCATCTGCTGGCCGTCGCCCTGCAGCACGGCCGAGATGATCCCCTTGGTGTCGACCGCCATCGACAGCGCCTGCCGGACGTCCTGGTCGGCGAGGTACTTGTTCTTCATGTTGTAGGTCAGGTGCGCGAAGCCGAGTGCGCCGACCTTCTTCAGCTTGATCTTGTCGTCGTTCTCGAAGGTCTTCGCCGCCGAGACCGGCACCGGGGTGCCCATCATGTCGATGTCGCCGTTGCGCAGCGCCAGCATCATGGTGTTCACGTCCGGGTAGACCCGGTACTCGACCTGGCTCACCGCGGCCTTGCCACCCGGCGCGAGCGGGTAGTGCTCGTTGCGCTTCATGACGTAGCGCTGGCCCTTGGTGATGCTGTCCAGGACGAACGGCCCGGCGCCGACCCAGTTGGAGTCGTTGGCGAACTTGGACAGGTCACCGGCCGGCTCGAAGACGTGCTTCGGCACGACCGACATCCAGAAGCCGACGCCCTCGGCGAACGGCGCGTACGGCTGCGAGAGCTTGAACTTCACAGTGGTCGCGTCCGGCGCCTCGACCGACTCGACCCAGGTCAGCTTCGCCGCGACGTTGCCGAGCTTGTACTTCATGATCGACTCGGCGGAGAACTTCACGTCCTCGGCGACCACCGGCTTGCCGTCGGTCCACTTGAAGTCGTCGCGCAGCACGAAGACGGCGGTCTTGCCGTCGTCCTCGTAGCGGTACTCCTTGGCCAGTTCGGGCGACTTCTTCGCGTTCTCGTCGATCCGCAGCAGGTGCGGGTACATCGCGTTGAGGATCCACGAGTCGGTCTTGCTCAACGACTGGAGCGGGTTGAAGTTGCTCACGTCGGTGGTGGTGCCGATCCGCAGCACCGAGTCCGACGACGAGCCACTGGAGGAGGAGGTCTCCTCGTTCAGACCGCAGCCGGAGACACCGAGCGTGGCCGCCACGCCGAGCGCGACAGCGAGCCGCCACCGACCCTTGACTGTCTTGTTCACCAAACCTCCTGAAGAACCCGGATGATGTTGCCGCCGATGACCTTGGCGATCTCGTCGTCGGAGTAACCGTGCGTGACCAACCACCCGACGATGTTGCTGAAGCACTCCGCCGGGTTCTCCATGCCACTCACGTACGGAACCCGAGGGTGGTCCACCACTCCGTGGGCCTTTCCGATCGCCAGGTGCTGGGTAAAGCTGTCGTGCAGTCCGACGTGGTCACCGAAATTGGTGTCCGGGCCGAACGCGACGTGGTCGATGCCGACCAGTTCCACGCAGTAGGTGAAGTGGTCCATCACCGACTCGATCGAGTGGTGCGGGTGGTCGCCGGAGAGGGTGGTGTGCGGAGCGGCCTCGATGCCGATCACGCCACCCCGCTCGGCGCAGGCCCGGATCACCTCGTCCGGCTTCATCCGGGGGGTGTTCCAGACCGAGCGGGCGCCGGCGTGGGTGATGAACACCGGCACCCGGCTGGCCTCGATCACGTCCAGCGACGTCTGGTCGCCGGAGTGCGAGATGTCGATGGCGATCCCGAGCTTGTTCATCCGGTCCACCGCGCGCCGGCCGAAGTGGGTCAACCCGCCGTCGCGGTCCTCGGAGAGGCCGGAACCGAGCATGTTCGCCTGGCTGTACGCGATGCCCATCTGGCGTACGCCGAAGCCGTAGAGGATGTCGATCCGGTCCAACTCGTTCTCGATCATCGTGGCTGCTTCCAGGCCGGCCACCAGGGCGATCTGCCCGTTGCGCTTGGCCTCGAAGATCTGTTCGAGCGTGGTCGCCACCACCACGTGGTCCTGCTTGGCGACGTCGGCGAAGCGCAGGCCGATGTCGTAGATGACGTCGTCCCACTTCCAGGCGTGCTCGCTGGTCACGCAGCCGGTGCCGTTCATGAAGTTGTCGAAGACCGCGGTCATGCCGGACCGGGCCAGGCCCTCGAACCCGAAGGAGTTGCGGCCGGTGCGGTTGTAGTCGCGCAACTGCGTCACGTCGGCCGGCAGGATCTTCGGGTGCTCGTGCAGCGAGATGGCCATGTGCTCGCGCAGCAGCCGGGAGACGCGGGCACGCTGGTCGTCGGTCAGGCCAAGGTCGTGTTCCGGCACCCGGCCGATCTGTGGCGCGAGCTCGAAGACCTTGTAGTCCACATGCGGCACCAGGTAGTCGAAGGACCGGTATCCGGCGTAGCGGGGGGCGGGTTCCTGCACTGGTCTACTCACCTCGTCAGCTAGAGGCATGAGGAGTGAGGTCTGACCTCATGCCTCGTGGAACGTACCGAGCGCAAGCACGGCACAGGAATACCTCGTGACCTTTCCGTTACCGGAATCGGGGAACATTCCCGCAGGTCGGGACCGGGCTCCGGCAAGCAGGCCGAGCAACTGAGCCGGCCCCGGCCGAATGCACGAGGCGATCGGGCCGAACGGCGGACCGCGCCTCGATCACCCCAAGTGGTCAGACCACTCGACGGCGAAATGCACGCCGACTGCGCGGCAATGGTGAACCAAGGGGTTCAGTGTTGTACGGTGAACCATGTGGTTCAGCAAGAGACGCTCGACCGGGTCTTCGCCAGCCTGGCCGACCCCACCCGACGCGACATCCTGATCCGGCTCGGCACGGGTCCGGCCACCATCAGCGAGCTCACCGGGCCCACCGGGATGAGCCTCACCGGCATGCGCAAGCACGTCCGCGCGCTGGAGGACGCCGGTCTCGTGGTGACGCAGAAGGTCGGCCGGTCCCGGCAGTGCCGGCTCAGCGAGGCCCCGCTGGACACGGCGATGGCCTGGATCAGCTTCTACCGGCGCCTCTGGGCACGCCGCCTGGACGGCCTCGACGCCTATCTCACTCTCACCACGGAGGACCGTGACCATGACGCTCCAGATCCACCTGACCCGACAGCTTCCGGGCACGCCTGAGGAGGCGTTCGACGCCTACACCGACGCCGGCAAACAGAAGATCTGGTTCGGCATCCTGGACGAGGAGCCGGGCATCGTGGAGATCGACGTCGACCTGCGGGTCGGCGGGAAACAGACAGCCGTCTGGGGGCCCTCCCCCGACATGCTGTTCCGCGAGACCCAGACGTTCCTGGAGATCGACCGCCCGCACCGCCTGGTCACCGAGTCCTCCGGCAGCAGCCCGGACGGCGAGACGATGACCACCCGCGTCGAGGTCACCTTCGAGGAGAAGGACGGCGGCACGCTGATGACCGTGACGCAGAGCGGCTTCCCGGCCCCGGAGCTGCGCGACTTCTTCGCCACCGAGGTGTGGACCGGGGCGTTCGCCCGCATCGAGGCGTACCTGACGCGGGAGCGCGGGACGCTGCCCTCGCCCGGCTGACCGGCCGCGCCGTCACGGATTGTGGTCGGGTAGACAGCGCCGGATCCCGCTTTTTGCCGACATCGCGTTGATAAGATCGCGACATGGTGTCGACAAATGTGAGAGGTGGCGGCTGATGTTCCTGGCCATTCGCGAGCTGGGGTTCGCGCGGCTGCGATTCGCCCTGATGGGAGCCGTGATCGTGCTGATCTCGGTGCTGATGGTGATGCTGTCCGGCCTGTCCGTCGGACTGGTCCGCGACGGCGTCTCCGGGCTGCAGAACCTTCCGGTCACCTCGTTCGCGTTCGCCCACGGCGTGCAGCACGACTCGGCGTTCTCGCGCAGCGTGGTGGACGCCTCGACGGTGGACACCTGGCGCGAGCAGCCCGGGGTGGCGGAGGCGACCCCGTTCGGCAACACGCTCATCAACGGGCGTACCGACCGGGGCACCGAGGTCGACCTGGCGCTGTTCGGCGTCGAGACCGACTCGTTCCTGTCGCCCGCGGTCAGCGAGGGCGACCGGCTCGGCCCGGCGGACGGGATCGTGGTGAGCCCCACCGCGATCGACGCGGGCCTGCGCGTCGGCGACACCGTGACGGTGGACCGGCTCGGCACGAAGCTGCGGGTCGTCGGCGTCACCGAGCAGCAGGACACCTTCGGCCACGTCGACGTGGCGTACGTGCCGCTGGCCACCTGGCAGGCGGTCAAGTCCGGCACGCCGGCCGGCACGCAGGTGTCGGCGCAGGCCGCCCAGGAGATCACCGCCGTCGCGGTCCGCGCGGCCGACGGCGACTCGGTGGACCTGGCCGCGGGCGACAAGGCCGCCGGCACGGAGAGCCTGACGCTGGAGGAGTCCTACGGCGCCTCGCCGGGCTACACCGCCGAGACGACGACGCTCCAGCTGATCCAGGGCTTCCTCTACGCGATCTCGGCGCTCGTGGCCGGCGCGTTCTTCGCGGTCTGGGCGATCCAGCGCAAGCAGGAGGTCGCCGTGCTGCGGGCGCTGGGCGCCTCGACCGGCTGGGTGCTGCGCGACGCCCTCACCCAGGCGCTGATCCTGCTGGCCCTCGCCATCGCCGTCGGCATGGGGATCGGACTCGGCCTCGGCGCGCTGATCTCCGGCGGCAACGTGCCGTTCGCGCTGCACCCGCAGAGCATCGCCGCCGCCGCGGCCGGACTGCTCGTGCTCGGCCTGGTCGGCGCGGCAGCCGCCGTCGTCCGCCTCACCTCCATCGACCCGGCGACCGCCCTGGGAGGCAACCGATGAGCAGCCGGACCACAGCATCCCCCTCGACGACGGGCACCGCGCCGGCCGACCTCGGCCTGGTCATGCGCGGCGTCCACCTGCGGCACGGCGACGGCGCGGAGACCGTGCACGCGCTCGACAACGTGGACCTGACCGTCGCGCCGGGCGAGCTGGCCGCGATCGTCGGGCCGTCCGGCGCGGGCAAGTCCAGCCTGCTCGCCGTCGCCGGCGGGCTGGCCCGCCCCGATCAGGGCGCCGTCACAGTGGCCGGCCACGACATGACCGTGTCCAGCCGCCGGGCGCGCACCGAGCTTCGCCGCCGGCACGTCGGGTTCGTGTTCCAGTCGGGCAACCTGCTGCCCGCGCTGACCGCTGCCGACCAGCTGCGCCTGCCGCTGCGACTGGGCGGGCGGCGGGACCGCGCCGGACGCGACCCGCTGGAGATGCTCGCGCACGTCGGCCTGGCCGGTAAGGCCGACCGCCGGCCGCACCAGCTCTCCGGCGGCGAGCGCCAGCGCGTCGGCATCGCCCGGGCGCTGATGACACAGCCGTCCGTGCTGCTGGTGGACGAACCGACAGCGGCGCTGGACCGGGCCCGCAGCCACGACATCGTCCAGCTGCTCGCCCAGGAGGCACGAGAGCGGTCGGTGGCGGTGGTCATGGTCACTCACGATCACGACGTGCTGCAGTACTGTGACACCGTCTACGAGATGATCGACGGCAAGCTCGCCACGAGCAGCTGACCGCGACGGCAGGGCGCGACGCGGACCCGGTGCGCGCACCGGAGACTTGGAGGTTGGCGTGCCGAAGATCCAGGCCTCAACCGTCGCCGAGCACCGGGCCGCCCAGCGGGCGGCGCTGCTCGACGCCGCCCGCGCCCTGCTCTCGCAACACCCGGACCAGATCCCCAGCCTCGCCGACGTGGCGCGGCACGCCGGCCTGGCCCGGTCCAGCGCGTACTCCTACTTCAAGTCACGCACCGACATGTTCGACGTGCTCGTCGCCGACACCTTTCCGCGGTGGTCGGCCTTCGTCGAGAACCGGATGGCCGAGGCCCGCACGCCCGGGTCGCGGATCCTGGCGTACGTCGAGGCCAACCTGCAACTGGTTGCCCGGGGCGACCACGCGCTGGCCCGGGCGATGGCGACAGTCGGCAACAGCGAGGTGCTCGCGACCTCCAGCCGCCTCCTGCACGACAGCCTCGAGGCGCCGCTGCGCGCCGCTCTCGCCGACCACGGGGCGAGCGACCCGAACCGGATGGCCGAGGTCATCCAGTCGATCGTCTACGCCCTCAGCCGCATGATCGAGAACGGCCTCGACCTTCCCTCGGCCACCGGCCTCGCCCGCGAGCTGCTCACGCCGTACGTGCGCCCCGCCGCTGCCTGACCCCCGCCACCGCCGGCACGTCCCACCCGGCCGCCTCGCGGCGAGCGTACCTCCGAACCGGACAGTGCCGACCCGGCCGACCGAACGATCGAAACGGACCGCCGGCCGGTCGCCGGGCGGCGGCACTGTCATCTCCCGTGGCCGCCCGAACGATCGAGCCACGAATCGACGAACCTTGCCCGCTTGCGTTCCGCCTAGTGGAACAGCAGGTCAGAGGCAGTACGGTTCGGTAAGTTACCGATCAGTAGCCTGTTGACGGAGACCGGCGTCACCCCTACCGTTCCACTCAATCGAACGGCGTACGGTTCAACCGAACGCTCTCGGCCATGCCGAGTGCGGCCCGAAACAGGAAGTCCGAGGCATGCCTGACGACAAGCTTCTCGCTCTTCTCTCCCCCACCCGGCTCGGTCGTCTCACACTGCGGAACCGGGTCTTCGTCCCCGGTCACACCACCAACTTCGGACTGAACAACGTGCCCACCGGGCGCCACGTGGCCTACCACGCGGAGCGCGCCCGGGGCGGCGTCGGCCTGATCATCACCGAGGCGATCCGCGTGCACCCCACGAGCGCGGGCCGCAGCATCAGCCTCGGCAGCTTCGACGACTCGTCGATCCCGGCGTACGCGGCGGTGACCGAGGCCGTGCACGAGCACGGCACGCGCATCTTCGCCCAGATCATGCACGCCGGCCGGCAGGCGAACGGGGACGCGACCCGCACCGCCGCCTGGTCCTCGTCACCGGTACCGTGGGCGGCCGGCTCACACGTGCCGCACGCGATGGGACGCCGGGACATCGCCGTCGTCGTCGAGGCGTTCGCCGCCGCCGCCCGGCGGATGCGTGATGCCGGCTTCGACGGCCTGGAGGTGCACGCCGGCCACGGCCACCTGCTGCAGCAGTTCCTCTCGCCGCACACCAACACCCGCGCCGACTCCTACGGCGGCAGCCTCGACAACCGGATGCGGCTGACCCGTGAGGTGCTCACCGCGGTGCTGGCCGCCGCGCCGGACCTGCCCGTCGGACTGCGGGTCAGCGCCGACGAGTTCC
>NZ_JAGPXV010000479.1:0-4758 GCF_018070405.1 Micromonospora sp. D75 | reverse complement strand
GAGCGCGTCCACCAGGTCGACTGTCAGGTGCGGGCGGGCGGTGTGTCCGCCCGGCCCGGTGAGCCGGACGGTGACGTTGTCGGCGGCGGCGGTGATCGGGCCGACCCGCAGGCCGACCTTGCCCACCGGCAGGTTCGGGTCGCAGTGCAGCGCGAAGATCTGCACCACGTCCTCCAGACCGCCGGCCTCGATGACCTCCAGCGAGCCGCAGGGCAGGATCTCCTCGGCCGGCTGGAAGATCAGCCGTACCCGGCCGTCGAGCTGGCCGATGTCGGCGAGTTGGGCCAGCAGCATGCCGACGCCGAGCATCACCGACGTGTGCACGTCGTGGCCGCAGGCGTGGCAGACGCCCTCCACCGTCGAGCGGTACGGCACGTCCTTCGGGTCGTCCAGCGGGAGCGCGTCGATGTCGGCGCGCAGCGCGATCACCGGGCCGTCCGGGCGTCCGTCGATGTCGCAGATGACGCCGTTGCCCTTCGGCAGCAGGCGCGGCTTCAGCCCGGCGAGGGACAGCTCGCGGTGCACCAGGGCGGCGGTCTCGAACTCCTCGCCGGACAGTTCCGGGTGGGAGTGGAGGTGCCGGCGGGTCGCGATCAGGCCGGGCACGCGCAGCGCGAGGAGATGGTCGAGCTCGAAGGGCAGGGGCTGGGAACCGGTCGGCGCCTCGGGCCGGGACGACGCCAGCGGGCCGCCGGAAGGCAGCGTCAACGCACTCGTCACGTCGAATTCTCGATCACTAGAGATGGATGGATCATCGGGTAGAACAGCAGACAGCCTAGACCTCCGGCGGTGACGCTGCGCAACATCTTTCGCGTAGCGGTCGGACCGCGCAGCGTCACGAATGCCCTGGTGAGAGTGCTCGAATATCTGCGGGACAGCAGGTAGATCACGGTCGGAGCCCGTCATCCGCCTCCCACCTCCTACAACGCGTAACCGTTTCAACGGCCACTAATATCCGGGCCGCTGTTCCGAATTGTCGCATTAGTCGCGGCAATTAACTGCCGCTCGGACAATTGCGCGACAACTGTCGGCTGCCGGAAGACTCCCGACGGTGACATGACCGCCCGGCCGTCGACCGCACAGGCTGTCCGTCCCGTTCATCCGATCCGGTTACCCGAATCGCCGAATCGCACACGCGCGGCACCGGGCGCCACCGCCCGGCCACCCGCCGTGACCGGCCGGGCGCCGTCGCCCGGGAGGGGACCAACGGTACGCCTCAGCGGCCCCGTTTGCCCAGTTCAGACCACTACCGGACGCACGACGGCGGCCCGCGCCGGGCACCTGCGTGCGCCGACGGGACCGCCGCCTGAAAACGTCAGAACCGATCGCTCGGCCGGTAGATCCCCCACACCTCGCGCAGCGTGCCGCACACCTCGCCGACGGTGGCCCGGGCGCGCAGCGCCTCCTTCATCGGATAGAGCACGTTGGCGTCGCCCTCGGCTGCGGAACTCAGCTCGGCCAGTGCGCGCTCCACCGCGCCGGAGTCCCGCTCGGCGCGCAGCCGGGCCAGCCGCTCCCCCTGCGCCGCCTCGATCGCCGGGTCCACCCGCAGCGGCTCGTACGGCTCCTCCTCGTCGATCTGGAACCGGTTGAGGCCGACCACCACCCGCTCACCCGAGTCGATCTCCTGGGCGATCCGGTACGCCGACTGCTCGATCTCGCGCTTCTGGAAACCGGCCTCGATCGCGTCCACCGCCGAACCGTGGTCGAACACGCGGTCCATCAGCTCGGTGGCCGCCGCCTCCACCTCGGCGGTCATCGCCTCCACCACGTACGACCCGGCGAACGGGTCGACGGTGGCGGTCAGGTCCGTCTCGTACGCCAGCACCTGCTGGGTGCGCAGCGCCAGCCGGGCCGCCTTCTCGGTGGGCAGCGCGATCGCCTCGTCGAAGCTGTTCGTGTGCAGCGACTGGGTGCCACCGAGCACCGCGCCGAGGCCCTGCACCGCCACCCGGACCAGGTTCACCTCCGGCTGCTGGGCGGTGAGCTGCACGCCGGCGGTCTGGGTGTGGAACCGCAGCATCATCGACTTCGGGTTCTTCGCGCCGAACTCGTCACGCATCAGCCGGGCCCAGATGCGCCGGGCCGCGCGGAACTTCGCGACCTCCTCCAGCAGCGTGGTGCGGGCCACGAAGAAGAACGACAGGCGGGGCGCGAAGTCGTCCACTGCGAGCCCGGCGGCGAGCGCCGCGCGGACGTACTCCACGCCGTTCGCCAGCGTGAACGCGACCTCCTGCGCGGGCGAGGCGCCGGCCTCGGCCATGTGGTAGCCGGAGATCGAGATGGTGTTCCACTTGGGCACCTCGGCCCGGCAGTAGGCGAACGTGTCGGCGACCAGCCGCAGCGAGGGCTTCGGCGGGAAGATGTACGTCCCCCGGGCGATGTACTCCTTGAGGATGTCGTTCTGGATGGTGCCGTTGAGCGCCGCCCCCGGCACGCCGTTCTCCTCGGCCACGAGCTGGTAGAGCAGCAGCAGCACCGAGCCGGGCGCGTTGATCGTCATCGAGGTGGAGACCTTGTCCAGCGGGATGCCGCCGAACAGCGTGCGCATGTCCTCGATGGAGTCGATGGCGACCCCGACCTTGCCCACCTCGCCGTGCGCGATCGGGTCGTCCGAGTCGTACCCCATCTGGGTGGGCAGGTCGAACGCGACGGACAGGCCCATCGTCCCGGCGCGCAGCAACTGGTGGTACCGCGCGTTGCTCTCGGTCGCGGTGCCGAAGCCGGCGTACTGTCGCATCGTCCAGGGCCGGGAGGTGTACATCGTCGGGTAGACCCCGCGGGTGTACGGGAATTCGCCCGGCTCGCCCAGCCGGGCCTCCAGGTCCGCCGGAAGGTCTGCCGCCGTGTAGACGCCCTGGATCGGGAAACCCGACTCGCTTGACCGCGCATCGCTCATTACCGGATGGTAGGACGCGCTGACCGCCTGGTGGGTGAGGGATACCGCACACCTGGCCACGGCACACCACCGGAGGTGAGCAACCGGCCACATACCGTCGAGTAGGTAAACGCCCGCCGCGTCGGGTTTCGCATCGGGCGTCGGAACCAGCAAGATAGAGGGGTTGTGTCCCAGCCCCCTCGATATCCCCCGGTGGCTTTTCTGTGACTCAGATTCCGACGTGGAGCGGCGGACCGGCCAGTCCCCCCACTGGACGCGCGGCGCCCGGCACCACCATCGGTGGTCGCTACTCGCTGCGCTCCCCGGTGGGCAACGGAGGCATGGGCACGGTCTGGCGGGCCACAGACACATTGCTGCGCCGCGACGTGGCGGTCAAGGAGGTCGTCCTCCCGCCGGGGCTCGCCCCGAGCGACCGCGACGCGCTCTACGAACGGACGCTGCGGGAGGCCCGCGCCGCCGCCGCGATCCAGCACCCGGCCGTGGTGCAGGTCTACGACGTGGTCACCGAGGGCGGCCGGCCGTGGATCGTGATGGAGCTGCTGGACGCCCGCAGCCTCGCCGACATGGTGATCGAGGACGGGCCGGTCGCGCCGCGCGCCGTCGCCAAGATCGGCATCGCGCTGCTCGGCGCGCTGGAGGTGGCGCACGCCATCGGTGTGCTGCACCGCGACGTCAAGCCGGCCAACGTGCTGATCTGCTCCGACGGCCGCTGCGTGCTCACCGACTTCGGCGTCGCCCGGATGCCCACCGACGTGCAGCTCACCACGCCGGGCATGGTGCTCGGCTCGCCGCACTTCATCTCCCCCGAGCGGGCCATGGGCCAGGAGTTCGGGCCGCCCAGCGATCTGTTCTCGCTCGGCGTGACGCTCTACACAGCGGTCGAGGGCCGTCCCCCGTTCGACAAGGGCGACCCGATCGAGACCATGCACGCCGTGGTCGAGGACCCGCCCGCCACGCCGCAGCGCAGCGGCCCGCTCACCGGCGTGCTGATGGGGCTGCTGGAGAAGGACCCGGCCCGCCGGATGGACGTGCACCGGGCCCGCGCCAACCTGCGCGAACTGCTCGCCGGGCCGCTGACCAGCACCGCCACCGCGGTCAACTCGGTCACCGACCCGTACGCGGTGGTGCCGGTGCCGCGCCCGACCACGCCGCCGGCCATCGCGGCCGAGCCGAAGCCGAGCGGCCAGATCGGCGGTCGGGCCATGATCGGTCCGGACGAGTCGCTGACCGACCGGCTCGCCGCGCTGCGCCGCGGGGAGCGGCCCGCCGGCGAGAAGCCGGCGGCGGGCGACGCCGCGCTGGACGAGACCAGCGCGGACGCGCTGGCCGGCCCGCTGCACACCCCGACCGGCGCGATGTCCGGGCCCGCGCCCGAGGCCACCCAGCGCATCTCGCCGGACGCCACGGTCCGGCTCGGCCAGGGCGCCGGCGCGGACGCCACCCAGCAGGTGCCGACCACCCAGCCGGTCTACGGCCGTGCCGCCGACGCCACCCAGCCGGTGTACGGCGGCGGCAACCAGTGGTCGGTGCCCGGCACCGGCCAGCCGTGGACCACGCCGGCCACCGCTCCGGCCGCCGGTGGTGGCGGCGCGCTCGGCTCGGCCAAGGGCCTGCTCGGCCGGATCAAGGCGTGGCCGCGCAAGGTCCAGCTCGCCGCCGCCGGTGGCCTCGCCGTGGTGCTGCTGGTGAGCGTGATCGCGCTGACCAGCGGCGGCGACGACACGCCACCGCCGATCGTGGGCACGCTGCCGTCGAACTCGGCCGCCGCCGCGCCCGAGATGCAGGAGCAGACCGTCAAGGGCGTGACCATCCAGGTGCCGAAGGGCTGGCAGCGGCAGACCGGCGGCCTCTACGTCGAC
>NZ_JAGPXV010000478.1:0-4758 GCF_018070405.1 Micromonospora sp. D75 | reverse complement strand
GCCGGTCTCGACCTCTGCGTCCACCTGGTACGCCGCGACCACGGGCCGACGATCGCCAACGCGGTCGCCCGCCGGCTGGTCGTACCGCCGCACCGCGACGGCGGCCAGGCGCAGTTCGTCGAGGCGCCGGTCCCGGCCGACCCCGGCGACGACCGGCTCGCCGCGAGCATGTCGTGGGCGCTGGCGAACCTGACCGCCGAGATCACCGTGGCCCGGCTGGCCCGGCAGGCGCACATGTCGCCCCGCACGTACCTGCGGCACTTCGCGCGGGCCACCGGCACCACGCCGATCCGCTGGCTGATCGACCGGCGCGTCCAGGCCAGCCTGCCGCTGCTGGAGACGACGAGCGCGCCGATCGAGGAGGTCGCCGCCACTGTGGGGTTCGAGACGGCGGTGACGTTCCGGCACCACTTCGCCGCCGCGATGCGGACCTCGCCGTCGGCGTACCGGCGGGCCTTCACCGGGGCGTCAGGCGGCGCTCACGCCCCGGGCAGCGGTACGACGTAGGAGTCGACGCGGGCGATGAGCCCGTCCCGGAACGTGAACAGGTCGTTGAAGGCGAAGCGGAACGGCCCGTGCGCGACGGTGGCGCCCCGGCCCTCGCCGGTGACCACGACGACCGGCCCGTCCTCGATCACGCGCTCGACGTCGAGCCGTGGACTGCCGGTGAACGCAGGGTTCTCGATCTCGCCGTCGAACTCGGCCCGGCCGCGGGTGGTGCGGTGGCCGTGGATGACCCACTCCACGTCGTCGGTGAGGGTGGCGAGGATGCGCTCGTGGTCGCTCGCCCGGAAGCCGGCGAAGTATTCCGCGACCAGGTCACGCTGGGTTGCTCGGGGCACTGTCGTCTCCATCGTCGTGATGTCGGAGGTGGGCGGCGAGCGCGTCGAGGATCGAGGCGAGCCCGTCCGCGGCCTGGTCGGTACGCAACTCGGGCGGAAGCTTGCGCTGGTGCACCGTCAGGTCGGTGCCGTCGCGCGCGGGCCGGAGCGTGACGGTCGTACGCAGGCCGGTAACCGGCTCGTCGAAGACCAGCTCCCGTGGCGGGTCCACGCTGACGTAGACGAACCGGAGCCGCCCGGTCCGGCCGTCCGGCGCGCGTGTGTCGAGGGCGAACTCCCCGCCCGGCCGCAGGTCGACGGTCACCGAGCCCGGCGGCACGTCGGCGTGCGACCCGCCCCAGAACGCGGCGATGCTCGCCGGCGAGGTGAAGGCCGCCCAGACCCGGTCCGGCACGGCGGGCAGGTGCCGCCGGGCGATCAGCTCGTCGCCGTGCCGTTCGACGCGCGTCGTCACCGGGTCGCCTCCGGGTCGGAGAGGTGCGTCTCCAGCGCGTCGAGACGGTCGTCCCAGGCGCGGCGTTGCTCGTCGATCCACGAGCCGAGCCGGGTGAGCTGGTCGACGCGCAGCCGGCAGGGTCGCCGGGTGCCCTCCCGCCGCTGCTCGACCAGGCCGCACCGGCGCAGCACGCCGACGTGGTGGGAGATCGCCTGCGGCGTCAGGTCGAACGGCTCACCCAGCTCGCCCACGGTGGCCTCCCCGCGCGCGAGGCGGGTCACCAGGGCGCGGCGGACCGGGTCGCCGAGCGCGGCGAAGGCGAGATCGAGGTCCGGATCGGAGCGCATGCCCTCACGCTAGCGCAAATACACGTTTGCGCAAACAACCCTTTGTTTATGCTGGCGCCGGGTCAGAGCGCGCCGCTGCGGACGGCCTCGTAGATGGTGCTGATCGTCGGTGTGAAGCCGAGGCTGCGGGCGAGGCTGACGTCCATCTGCCCCCGCCACGGCTGACGGAGCGGTTCGGCGGAGGAGCCGTAGGAGTAGCCGACGAGCTGGGACATCTCGTAGATGCTCAGGGGCGACTCGTCGGCGATGTTGACGGTGCGGTTGTCGAACGCGCCCGTGAGGGCCAGTGCGAACGCCGTGGCGATGTCGGCGTGGTGGCAGACGCTCAGCCTCTGTGCCGGGTGCCACCCCATGCCGGCCGCGAGTTCGGGCAACGATTCGAGGTGCCCGTCCCGGTCGCCGTAGATGAAGGGAAGGCGCAGGATGCCCCAGGTGAGCCCGCTGGCGCGAAGCAGCTGCTCGGCTTCGATCTTGCTGGCGGGGTAGGCCAGCGTCGGCGCGACGGGGTCGTCCTCACGCCCGGGGTGCGTGCTGTCGGCGCCGTAGACGTGGGAGGTGCTGGCCAGCAGGAACCGGGCCTGCGGCGCGTGCTTCTCGACGGCGGCGATCAGGTTGCGGGTGCCGTCACGGTTGACGGCCCAGATCTGCTCGTCGTCGGGGGTGCGGAAGACGGCGGCCAGGTGGATGACCGCGGTGACGGCTTCCACGGCTGCCGGCAGGGATTCGGGGCTGAGGACGTCACCCTCGACGCGCCGTACGCCGTCGGGCACTGCTTTTCCGGGACGGACGAGGGCGCGGCACTCGATACCCGCCGCGGTGAGTCGCCCGAGCAGGCGGGGGCCGACCAGGCCCGTTCCGCCGGTCACGAGAACGGTCATGACCCGTGCTCCTTCCGGTAGTCGATCAGTCGTCTGGTCGCGCCGCTGAGGACGCGATTCATGGTCTCGATGTCCGCGGGGTCGACCCCGCCGAAGGCGACCTCCGCGATCAACGCCATCGGATCGGGGAGCGAGTTCCACAGGTTCACGCCGGCCGGCGTGATGTGCAGCTGCTTCTGACGCTGGTCGTCCGGGTCGGGCACCTGTTCGATCAGCCCTTTGCGGACGAGCGCCGCGATCACCGCGCTGAGGGTCGCCCGTTCGACCTCCAGTTCGCGGGTGAGGGTGCGCTGGCCGACCGGCCGGCCCTCACTCAGCCGGTACAACACGTACCACTGGGTGTTCCCGAGATCGTAGGGGCGCAGCACGGACTCCATCAGGGCCCGGCTGGCGAGGAAGTACTTCTTCGCCCAGACGCCCGGAGCGGCCAGCTCGTAGGCGTTCATGTCGTTAGGCACCTGACAACATTGTCAGGTGCCTAACGACATGTCAAGAGGTGGCTGCGCGCCGGAACGCCACGGGGCGCCCGGCAGTTGGGGGAGCAGGGGACTGACGCGCCGTTTCGGGCGGCGTGGCATCGGGAACGTCGTCGGGACGGGCACGGGACGGAGGTCGACATGAGGACACCGAGTCGCCGCAGGCGGATGCTTGGCGTACCCCTGCTCGTCACCGCGCTGCTGGCCGGCGCGTGCGGCGACGGCGGTGGGGACGACGGCGGCGCCGCGGACCCGAGCGCGACCTCGGCCACCGCCCCCGCGACGCCGGAGACGTCGCAGTCGTCCGGCGGGCGCGTGACGATCCCGACGTCCGCCTTCGCCGACCTGCCGCCGGAGCTGCGCAAGACCGAGGCGCAGCCGATGGAGGTCACCGACGCGCTGCCCGAGTTGTGCGACCAGGAGTTCCGCAGCGGCGGACGGTCGGTCACCGCGAGCGCCGCCATGACGAGCGCCTACAAGAAGCCGACGGACCCGCCGGAGAACGTCCCCTTCGGCACGCTGCACCAGACCGTCTTCGCGTTCGAGGGCACCGGCGCCGCCGACTACCTGCGCCGGGTCCGCGGGGCGATGGAGTCCTGCCGGTCGTTCCAGGAGTCGGGCGGCACCGTCACCGTCCGGTCCGAGCCGATGACCCGGACCGGCGACGAAGCCCTGCTGGTGACGGTGACGCGACCGGCTACCGGCCTCGACGGCAGCCCGGCCGAAGGGCAGGCCACCAGCCAGATCATCGTGATCCGGGTCGCCGACGCGGTCACCGTCGTGCACGACCAGGGCTGGGAGGGCACCAGCAACGACCCCGGCCTGTCCGACGACATCGCCGCCGCCGCGGTCCGCGGCCTCGACTCCTGGCAGCGATGAGCGACTGACGGCGGCCGGACGGGACAAACGGGAGCGGGATCGCCGGGCAGAATGGGCGGGCGACCGCAGCCGCGACGCGATGGGGGCCCGCCATGACCGCACATCCGGACGTCGTCGTCCTCGGAGCCGGCGTGAGCGGGCTCAGCACCGGCATCCGGCTGGCCGAGAGCGGCGCCCGGGTGCTCGTCCGCACGGCGGCTCCGCCCGCCCGCACCACCTCGGCGCTGGCGTCGGCGCTCGTCGGCCCGAACCTGTCGCCACCCGGCGACCCGCAACGCGCCTGGACCGACGAGACGCTGCGGGTGCTCGGCGCCGAGCCCATGCCGGGCGTGGTGTGGCGCGACGGCACGCTCGCCGCCCGGCCGGCCGGGGCGACGCCCCCGTACGCCGAGCAGACGCCGGGCTTCCGGCAGCTCGGCGACGACGAGCGGCCGGCCGGCTTCGGCACCGCGTTCACCGTCCGCCTGCCGCTGGTCGACATGCCGGTCTACCTCGCGTACCTCCTGGAGCGACTCCGCGACGGCGGCGGCGAGGTGCGCCAGGAGCCGGTCGGCTCGCTGGACGAGGCGGCGACGCTGGCCCCGGTGGTGGTCAACTGCGCCGGGTTGGCGGCGCGGGCCCTGACCGGCGACACCGGCCTGTACCCGGTGCGCGGCCCCCGGATCGTGGTGCGCAACCCCGGCCTGGAACGGTTCTTCATGGAGGCGCCGATGGCGCCGGCCTGGGCGTCGATCTTCCCGCACGGCGACCACGTGGTGCTCGGCGGCGGCCAGCGACGCAGCGACGACACCACCCCCGATCCGGCCGAGGAGGCCGACGTCCTCGCCCGGTGCGTCGCGATCGAACCCGCCCTGGCCGCCGCCGAGGTCCTCGAACACACAGTCGGGCTGCGTCCCGGCC
>NZ_JAGPXV010000477.1:0-4762 GCF_018070405.1 Micromonospora sp. D75 | reverse complement strand
CTCGTCCGGCCGGTGCGCCACCACCCGGTAGCCGCGCCGCGCGTACAGGGCCAGGTTCGCCGCGCTGTCCGCGCCGGTGAACAGCGCGAACCGGGTCACCCGGCCCGCGCAGGCCTGCTCGACCGCGTCCAGCAGCCGTCCGCCGACGCCCCGGCCCTGCTGGTCCGGCGCGACCGAGAGGCGGCCCACGTGGGCGGTGTCGCCGTCGACGCGGGCGCGTACCGAGCCGACCAGGCGGGGGCCGCGCCGCGCGGCGAGCACCACGTCCGGGCCGGCCAGCGCCGCCCGGACCTCGTCCAGTGTCTCGGTCAGCGGGGGCAGGAACACGTCCCGGTAGCGCTGCGCCTCCACCAGGTACGCGGCGCGCTGCACGGTGAGGATCTCACCGGCGTCTGCGACGTCGGCGGGGGCGATGGTCACGTCGGTCACCGGCTCAGCTCACCACAGCGCTCAGAAGCGGCCGTACGCTGGCGGGGGTGTTCCCATCAGCGTGGAGGTGACCGGCGTGCCCGAGCTGACGTACCCGGAGGTGGGCGCGACCCGCGACGGCGGCCTGCCGGCCGGCTACCACCACCTGCGCCACCGGGTCCGGCTGCCGGACGGCGGCTTCCCGGTCGCGGCGGACGCGCTGCTGGGCTGGCGGCTGCACCGCGCCGCGGGCGTGGTGATGCGCGCGGACGCGCCGCGCGCGGCGCCCGGGGTACGTGTCACGCCGGGACTGGGCGTCGGCCCGGTGCGGCTGTGGGGCCCGACCGAGGTGGTCTGGGTGGTGGACGAGCCGGACCGGGCCGGGTTCGGCTACGGCACGCTGCCCGGGCACCCGGAGGTCGGTGAGGAGGCGTTCCTGGTCACCCGGGGCGCCGACGGCGTCTGGTTCGAGGTGACCGCGTTCAGCCGCCCCGCCCACTGGTACGTGCGGGCCGGCGGGCCGGTCGTGCTGGGCTTCCAGCGGGCGTACGCCTGGTGGCTGGGCCGGACGCTGCGGCGGCTGTGCCGGCGGCGCTGAGCGGTCAGTAGCGGGCGAACGAGCGGATCGGGGCGCGCGGGCCGTACTTCGGCGCCTGGATCCCGGCCGCCTCCAGCAGCACGCAGACCCGGCCCCGGTGCCCCTGAAACGGCGCCAGCAGCGCCAGCATCCGGGCGTCGTCGCCGCGCGGCTCACCGGCCAGCGCCCAGGCCACCGTGTTCGGCACGTGGTAGTCGCCGACGCTGACCGCGTCCGGGTCGCCGTACGCGATGCGCACCACCTCGGCGGCGGTCCACGGCCCGATGCCGGGGATCGCGGTGAGCCGCCGGGTGGCCTCGGCCGAGTCGGCGCAGCGTTCCAGCCGGTCCGCGACGGCCGCCGCGCGGCGCAGCGTGTCGGCGCGTCGCTGTTCCACGCCGAACGGGTGGAACACCCAGTACGGCGTGGCCGCCACCGCGGCCGGCTCCGGCGGCAGCAGCAGTGGTTGCAGCGGACCCGGGGCGGGTTCGCGGAAGTGCCGCACGGTGGCGGCGTACGCCCGGTACGCCTCCTTGCCGGTGACCTTCTGCTCGAAGACGGCCCGCAGCAGCCGGGGGAAGATCTGGCCGGTGGCGGGCATCCGCAGCCCGTGGTGCGTGTGGGCGAGGCGGGCCACCAGCGGGTGCGCGGCGGCGAGCGCGGCGAACCCGGTCAGGTCGTCGCGCAGTCCGGCGATCCGGTCGGCCCGCTCGACCACCCAGCCGGCGCCGGGGCCGTACCCCTCGGCGGTCAGCTCGCCGGCCTCCGGGCGCAGCGCCAGCGTGGCCGGTCCGTCCGGGGTGCGGGTGGCCCACCAGAACGTGCCGGCGGCGGTCCGCGCGCACGGGTCGTACGGGCTGAACGTGAGCGCCCGCACCGACGCGGCCAGCCGGTAGCCGGCCGGGGGGCGCAGCGTGCGGCGGGCGGCGGGCGAGGTCACCCGGCCACTCTGCCACGCGTCCCGGCGGTGACGCCGGACACGCCGAGCCGGGAGGCGGGGCGATGCCGGTGCGCCCCGCCTCCCGGGTTCCCGACGATGACCGGCCGCGCCCTCCCCGGCGGCGACCGGTCACCGTGACCTGGTGCGTCAGTACGAGTAGTCCGACCCGCCGCCGGAGCTGTTCGAGCTGCCCGCGGCGGGCGGCGCGACCGGCTTGGGCGTGCCGGTGGGCAGGCAGGTCAGGTTCTTCTTGCCGTTCGGGTCGACCACGAACCAGGTGCCGCCGACGCCCTGGCCCTTCCACTGGCCCGGCTTCTTGTCGCCGATGTAGCGGTAGACCGGCCAGCCGCCGATGGTGAGCTGCCGGGTGCCGTCCTGGCGGGTGATGGTGCCGACCTTGTCGTCGGAGACGCCACGCAGCTTCGGGTTGCCGTCGGTGAGCGACGGCGGCCAGACTTCGGCGCACTTGTCCACGCAGTTGGACTGCGGCGGGTCGTCGGAGTCCTTGTCGAACCGGTACAGCACCCAGCCGTCCTGGTCGGTGACGACGCGGCCCATCCGGGGCAGCTTCTTGCCGACCAGCTCGTCGGTGATCTTCACGTTGGCCGGGGGCGCCTTGTCCGCGACCGGCTCCTCCTCGGGAGCCGCCGACGCCTCCGGTTCGGCCGCCGCGGTGGGTTCGGCCGCGGCGACGGCGACCGGCTCGGCCGCGCTCGAGTTCGCCCCGTTGTAGCCTGCGGGGGCGCAGGCCGTAAGTGCGACCATCGCGCTCGCGACGATGACGGTCGTCCGCTTGTGGTGTGCCACGTGCCCTCCTCGTTCTTGGCAGTTCGCCGAGTAGTACGGGCGCGGCACTGTCAAGGTTGAAGTCGAAACGGTGGCACATTTCACAGTGGACTGATTGAACCGACAGCCGTTCTGGCGCGTGCGTCAGCACGAGGGGGTCTGCCGGCCCGGACACGACAAGACGGCGCCGGGCGGTCCAGCCGCCCGGCGCCGTCGTCGTACCGGATCAGATGTCGTCCACCGTCACCAGCGGACTCGCCACCCCGTTCGCGTCCACCGACTGCACCTGAAGCTTGTCGATGTCGCGCACCGGGGCGGAGGTGGACGCGGTCAGCTCCAGCGGAAGCTGGTTCTGGTTCGTGCCGTACCCGCCGGCCGGCACCGACCAGGTGGAGATGACCTCGCTCGTGGCGTTCTTGCGCACCACCACCAGCCGGCAGACACGCGGCCCGGGCAGGCGGCTCAGCTGCACCGAGATCTGCGTGCCGTACTCCTTGCGCGCCAGCCACATCGTGGTCTGCACGCCGGTGCCCGCGTCGGTGGCGTTGTGCTGGTCGCCCTCGATCGGCTTCTCCCCGCCGACGCCCGGGTCGTTCGGGTTGCCCGGCTCGCCGCTCGGCGCCGCGGTCGGCGCGGTCTGCGTCGGCCCGGCCTGCGGCGTCGGCCCCGGCTCGTCGCCGAGCATCCCGGCGGCGACCCCGCTCAGGCCGCCGAACACCACCACTGCCGCCGCTGTCGCCAGCAACTGCCGCACCCGGGTACGACGGCGGTCCCGCCGCACCGCCACCAGCGTCCGGTCCAGCAGCGCCGGATCGGTGTGCGTCTGCTCCAGCGCGGCCATCGCCTCGCCGTCGATGCCGGAGAGCAGCCCCACCACCGGGACCATCGTCTCCAGTTCCGCCGCGCAGGCCCAGCAGGTGGCCAGGTGCTCCTCGAACCGCTCCGCGTCCTCCGCGTCCAGCACGCCGAGCGCGTACGCGGCGACGTCCATGTGATCGGCCCGGCTCATTCGGTCACCCCCCTCTCCTGCAGAGCCGTGCGCAGCGCGCGCAGCGCGTAGTAGACCCGCGACTTGGCGGTGCCGAGCGGAAGCCCCAGCTCCTCGGCCGCCTCCGGCACGGTGCGCCCCCGGAAGTACGTCGCCACCAGGATCTCCCGGTGCGACTGGCTCAGCGTACGCAGCGCGTCCGCCACCGTCATCGTGCGCAGGACCCGGTCGGTGCTGTCCGCCTCGGCGAACGCGGTCAGATCCCGGTCGTACGTCTCCGGCGGGCGGGCCTGCTCGCTGCGGTGCTCGTCGATGGCGATCCGCCGGGCCACCGTGACCAGCCAGGGACGCAACGAGCCCTGGCCCTGCACGCCGAGCCGGTGCGCGTTGCGCCAGGCCCGCAGCAGCGTCTCCTGCACGATGTCCTCGGCGCGCTGCCGGTCCCCGCCGGTCAGCCGCATCACGAACATCAGCAGCGGGCCGGCGTGCTCGGCGTACAGCAGGCGGATCAGCTGGTCGGAGTGGCTGGCCTCGGCGGAGGTCGCCTGGTGGCGTCCGGGAGCGGGTCGCGGCGGCACCGGGTCATTCTGGCGATCGGCGGGCCGGGCGTCGACCCCCCGGCGGGAACGCGAGGCGCGCGAGTGTGGTTGTGCCCGGGCGAACATCCACTCGGGCCGCGCCACTTCGCCGTGCCAGCCGGCCGCCACCGCATGCATGCAGACCTCCGCTGTCCAATGACATCAGCCGGCCCCCCACGGGCATGGCCGCCCGGTGATACGCAGCCACCAGTCGATCGGATCAACGTTTGACGGAAAAAATTCCGGGCGGCGGGGGAGTGGAGTCGACGGCGCCCGCGTCGTGGACCACCGCCGCGCCGCCGGTGAAGCGGTCCAGCTCCGCGCCGGCCACCACCCGGCCGGGGAACCAGTCGCCGGCCGCCCGCCGGGCCACCACCGGCACCCGCGGCTCCCCCCGGGACGCCACCAGCACCAGGTTGCCGTACCGGCGGCCGCGCAGCACCGCCGCGGCGCCGCCCCCGCCGGCCCGGGGCCGCACGGTCCCC
>NZ_JAGPXV010000476.1:0-4764 GCF_018070405.1 Micromonospora sp. D75 | reverse complement strand
GCACCACGATCGGACCGGGCAGTCCTGCGGTGGCCGGTGTGGTGGCTGCCCCGGGGGCTGCACCCGGGCGCATGGTGGCTGTGGGCGCTCGGCCTGGCCACCGCGGCCAGCCACACCACGAATCCGCTGCCGCTGGCCCTGCTCGTCGCCGTCGCCGGTCTGGTGGTGGTGCGCCGCCGGGGCGACGCGCCGTGGGCGTTGGCGTTCCGCATGTACGTCTGGCTCGGCGCGGTGATCGTCACGATGCGGGTGGTGTTCCGGATCGTGTTCGGCGGCGGCCAGGGCGACCACATCCTGGTCCGGCTGCCGGAGATCCCGCTGCCCGCGTGGGCGGCGGGCATCCGCCTGTTCGGACCGGTCGCCGCCGAGCAGATCCTCCGTGGCTTCTACGACGGGCTGCGGCTGGCGACGATGCTGATCTGCCTCGGTGCGGCGAACGCCCGGGCCAACCCGAAGCGGCTGCTCTAGGCCGTACCCGGAGCGCTGTACGCGATCGGCACCGCCGTCGTGGTCGCGTTGTCGGTCGCCCCGCAGCTGGTGGAGAGCGTGCTACGGGTCCGCCGGGCCCGGCGGCTGCGCGGCGCGTCCGCCCGCGGGATGAGGGCGCTGCGCGGGATCGCCCTGCCGGTGCTGGCCGACGCGTTGGACCGGTCCCTGGCCCTCGCGGCCGCGATGGACTCCCGTGGTTACGGCCGCACCGCGGCGGTGCCCGCCGGGCAGCGAACCGTCACTGGGGCGCTCGTCCTCGGCGGGCTGGTCGGCGTCTGCGCCGGCACCTACGGGCTGCTCGACACCGCCGCACCCGGCTACCTGGGGCTGCCGATGCTCCTGGCCGGACTGACCGCCGCCGTGACCGGCATGCTGCTGGCCGGCCGCCGGGTCCGCCGCAGCCGGTACCGACCGGACCGCTGGCGCCCGGCCGAGCTGCTCGTGGCCGGCTGCGGGGTGGCCGCCGCGGCACTGACCATGCTCGCCGGCTCGGTGGACCCGGAACTGCTCTACCCGCCGGTCAGCCCGCTCACCTGGCCCCAGCTGACCCCGCTGATGCTTCTCGCCGTCGGCGTCGCGGCGGCACCCGCCTGGCTGGCGCCGCCACCACCGCCGACGGTAAGTGCCGGACGCCCGCCGGCGGTGGACCGGCCCATCCCCGTCACGGACGTGCCGGCAGACGGAGTGCGCGCCGCGAGGGCATCGACACCGGGAGACCGCCCATGATCACTTTCGACCGGGTCACCGTCCACTATGCCGAGGGCGGCCCGCCACCGTTGCGGGATGTGACGTTTCGCGTCGAGGAAGGTGAACTCTGCCTGGTCGCGGGCCGTACCGGTGCCGGAAAGTCGACGCTGCTGCGGGCGATCAACGGTCTCGTCCCACACTTCACCGGCGGCACCCTGCACGGCGCCGTCACCGTCGACGGCAGGGACACCCGCACGCATCCGCCGCGCGATCTCGCCGACGTCGTCGGCGTGGTCGGCCAGGACCCGTTGGCCGGCTTCGTCACCGACACCGTCGAGGAGGAACTGGCGTACGGGATGGAGCAGCTCGCCCTGCCACCCGCGGTGATGCGCAAGCGGGTGGAGGAGACGCTGGACCTGCTCGGCATCGCCGACCTGCGCGACCGGCCCCTGCGGACGCTGTCCGGCGGTCAGCAACAGCGGGTCGCCATCGGCGCGGTGCTCACGGCGCACCCCCGGGTGCTGGTGCTCGACGAACCCACCTCCGCGCTGGACCCCACCGCCGCGGAGGACGTGCTCGCCACCGTCACCCGGCTGGTGCACGACCTCGGAGTGACAGTGGTGCTGGCCGAGCACCGGCTGGAGCGCGTCCTGCAGTACGCCGACCGGCTGCTGTACCTGCCCGGCGACGGCCATGTCCACGACGGGACGCCGGCGACCGGGCTGGCCCACATCGACATCGCGCCACCCCTGATCGAGCTGGGTCGCCTCGCCGGCTGGACACCGCTGCCGTTGTCGGTCCGTGACGCCCGCCGACGGGCGTCCGACCTCCGGCACCGGCTCGCCGGCGTGGCGCCGCCGCCGGTCCCGGCGGGCGCGGACACCGGTCCCACGCTGACCGCGCGGAAGATCGTCGTACGGTATCCGGGCACCGTCGCGGTGGCCGGCGTCGACCTCGATCTGCGCGCCGGCCGGGTCGTCGCGTTGATGGGCCGCAACGGATCCGGCAAGTCCAGCCTGCTCTGGGCGGTGCAGGGCAGCGGCCCACGCCACGGCGGCACCGTCGCCGTGACCGGGCCGAAGGGCACCGTCGACCCGAAGGCCCTGCCGGCCGGTCAGGCCCGCCGGCACGTCGGCCTCGTCCCGCAGGACTCCGGTGACCTGCTCTACCTGGAGACAGTCGACGCGGAGTGCGCCCAGGCCGACCGGGAGACCGGCGTGCCGGCCGGCACCTGCCGGGCGCTGGTAAACCAGCTCGTCCCCGGACTGCCCGGTGACCGGCACCCCCGGGACCTGTCCGAGGGACAGCGGCTCGCCCTCGCACTCGCCGTGCAGCTCACCGCCGCTCCGCCGGTGGTCCTGCTCGACGAGCCGACCCGCGGCCTGGACTACCATGCCAAGCGGCAGTTCACCGCCGTCGCCCGGATGCTGGCCGGCAGCGGCCGAGCCGTGGTGGTCGCCACCCACGACGTCGAACTCGTCGCCACCCTCGCCGACCGGGTGATCGTGATGGCCGAAGGGGAGATCGTCTCCGACGGCACCACCGCAGAGGTCATGCTCGCCTCGCCGGCGTTCGCGCCGCAGGTGGCCAAGGTCCTCGCCCCCGCCCCCTGGCTGACAGTGGAACAGGTCGCCGCCGCGCTCGACGAGACCAGGGCACCGGCATGAGCGTGCTGCGGGTCGCCCCGCGTACCGCTGTGGTGCTGACCCTCGCCTCGGCCGCCGCGCTGGCCACCTTCACCTGGCCGTTCTTCGTCCCCGCACACCCGGAGAGCACCGCCCGCACCGGCGAGGCGCCGCTGGTCTTCATCGTCATGCTGCCGGTACTCGTGGCGCTCGTCCTCGCCGAACTCACCTCCGGCGGCATCGACAGCAAAGCCCTGGCGATGCTCGGCGTACTCGCCGCCGTCAACGCCGCCCTGCGCCCCCTGGGTGCGGGGACCGCGGGCATCGAGACCGTGTTCTTCCTGCTCGTCCTGGCCGGCCGGGTCTTCGGACCCGGGTTCGGGTTCCTGCTCGGTGCCACGTCGCTGTTCGCCTCCGCCCTGCTCACCGCAGGCGTCGGGCCGTGGCTGCCGTTCCAGATGCTCTGCGCCTCATGGATCGGCCTCGGCGCCGGCCTGCTTCCGGCCCGGCTGCGCGGCCGCGCCGAGGTCGCCGTCCTGGCCGGGTACGGGATGCTCGCCGCCTACGGCTACGGCCTGCTGATGAACCTGTGGTTCTGGCCGTTCAGCGTCGGCGCGGACACCCAGCTGTCCTACGTCGCCGGTGCCCCCGTACTGGAGAACCTGCACCGTCTCGCCCTGTTCACCGCCGTCACGTCCACCTTCGGCTGGGACACCGGCCGCGCGATCACCACCGCCGTGGCGATAGTCCTCGCCGGTCCCGCCGTCCTCGCCGCGCTGCGCCGCGCCGTCCGGCGGGCCGCGTTCGGCGCGCCGGTCACCTTCGCCGCGGCGTCCGACAGGCCCGCGGCGAAGGTGACAGGCATCCCGCAGTCCTCCTCGCAGGCGACGTAGGGCGCCTGCCGGAGGGTCGGTCAGACGGTCGTACGCGACCACTGCTGGTTGGCGCCGGTGTTGCACGCGTACTGCTTGAGGACCACACCGTCAGAGGTCGATGCGGCCGGTACGTCCACGCACTTGCCGCTGTGCCGTGCCCGGAGTTGGAAGTAGCTGCCGCCTGTGACCATCTGGAACTGCTGGTTGGTGCCGGTGCCGCAGGTGTACTGGATCAGTTCGGCGCCGTCGGCGGTGGACGCGCTCACGACGTCGAGGCACTTTCCGCTGTTGCGGCTGACGAGTCGCCAGTAGCCGCTGCCGGCGTCCTGGAACTGCCACTGTTGCCACGTGTTGCCGTTGTACGTGTACTGGCCGACGCGCGCGCCGTTGTCGGTGTTCGGTTGCTGGACGTCCATGGCCTTGCCGCTGTGTCGTACGGTGATCCGGTAGAACGTGTCAGTCGGCGGGCGCGTCGTGGGGCCGCCGCCGATGGTGTCGCCCCAGGCGTACCGGATCTGGTCGGCGCCGGAGGTGTTGCGGACGGTCAGGTTGAGGTCGGTGCCGCTACCGCTGAGCGAGTACATCGAGTACCAGTCGTAGCCGATGGTGCCGGGCTTGCCGCCGAGCGCGGGCCAGTAGGTGCCGCCCATCCGGTTGTCGCGCATGACCTGGGCCATGGCGCGGATGTGGCGCACGAAGTTGTCGGTGCTGTTCGCGTCGGCGTAGTTGCGGCCGTCGTTCATGGGTGCGCCGAACTCGGTGGCGACCGCCCGCGACGCGCAGTTGCCGAGGCGGGTCTGGATGTGGCTCCGGAAGGCGTCGTAGGTCATCTCGCCGTAGAAGAAGGCGTAGTGGTGGAACGACAGCAGCGTCGAGGCGAATCGGCTGTCGTTGCAGATGTCGCGCAGGTCCTGACTGAACCCGGTGCCCCCGATGAGCACCCGGCTGGGCACCGCCGAGTAGTGGTAGCTGAGCCAGTTGGCCGCGACGTTGCGCCACTCCGTCGAGCTGTAGCCGTGGGGCTCGTTCATCGGCTCGAAGTAGACGTCGGGGTTCGAGCCGTACGTGTTGGTCACCGTGGACCACAT
>NZ_JAGPXV010000475.1:0-4771 GCF_018070405.1 Micromonospora sp. D75 | reverse complement strand
AGCCGGCGTTCGGCCTCGTCGGCGGCGGCCTCGATGTCGGCGCCGGTGGCGTCGTCGTGGAAGTCGACCTTGGCGGCGACGAGGATGTCGTCGGGGCCGAGGAACATGGTCATCAGCGTGTCGATCCGGTCCACCGTCGGCACGTCCGCGAGCTCCCGTTCGATGCGCCGGTGCAGCCGGTCGGAGACCGAACGGCCGACCAGCAGCGAGATGTTGCTGCGGGCCAGCACGACGGCGACCACGAGCAGCAGCACGCCGATGAGGATCGAGGCGATCCCGTCGTACAGCTCGTCGCCGGTGAGGTGGGACAGGGTGAGCCCGGCGGCGGCGATCAGCAGGCCGACCAGCGCGGCGCTGTCCTCCAGGAAGACCGCCTTGACCGTGGTGTCGGCGGTCAGGCGCAGGTAGCGGCGCGGGGTGGTGCCCCAGCGGCGCGACTCTCCGCGCACCTGCCGCACCGCCCGGGCCAGCGACACCGACTCGATCGCGAACGAGACCGCCAGCACCACGTACGCGACGAGGTACTCGCCGCTGTGCTCGTGCACCAGGATGGTGGTGACGCCGTGGGTGATGGCGAAGCCGGCCCCGGCGACGAAGGTGAACAGCGCGGCGAGGAACGCCCAGACGTAGCTCTCCTTGCCGTACCCGAAGGGGTGCCGGGTGTCGGCGGGCCGCGCGCCCCGGCGCAGCGCCAGATAGAGCAGCACCTCGGTGGTGGTGTCGGCGAGCGAGTGGGCGGCCTCGGAGAGCATCGCCGCGGAGCCGGAGATCAGGCCCGCGACCAGCTTGGCGACGGCGATGGCGAGGTTCGCCGCGCCGGCCACCACGACCGTGCCGACGCTCTCGGTCTTGACCTCCGCTTCCACCATGCGCTCACCCTATGACCGGTCGATGCCCGTCGCCGGTCGGGAACACCTCCGCGCCGCGCCGCGCGGGTGCCCGCGCGCCATGCGCGGGCTGCTAGCGTTTGCACGTGTCCCGGACCCGTACCGAACGCCTGGTCAACCTGGTGATCTGCCTGCTGTCGACGCGACGCTTCCTGACCGCCGCGCAGATCGCCGCGACCGTGCCCGGCTACGAGCACGACCCGGACGACGCCAAGGACCACGAGGCGTTCCAGCGCAAGTTCGAGCGCGACAAGGCCGAGCTGCGTGAGCTGGGCGTGCCGCTGGAGACCGGCACGGCGAGCGTCTTCGACGCCGAGCCGGGCTACCGGATCGCGCCGCGCGCCTACGCGCTGCCCGACATCCCGCTCGAACCGGACGAGGCCGCGGCGGTGGGCATCGCCGCGCGGCTGTGGCAGCACGCCGGGCTGGCCGCTGCCGCGTCGTCCGGGCTGGCGAAGCTGCGCGCCGCCGGCATCGACGTGGACCCGCAGGCCACGCTCGGCCTGGAGCCCATGGTCACGGTCGACCCGGCGTTCGCGCCGCTGACCGCCGCTGCGCGGGACCGCCGCGAGGTCAGCTTCGACTACCGGGTGCCGGACCGGGACGCGCCCACCCGCCGCCGGGTGCAACCGTGGGGCGTGGTCTGCTGGCGCGGCCGGTGGTACGTGGTCGGTCACGACCTGGACCGCGCGGCGACCCGCTGCTTCCGGCTGTCCCGGGTGGTCGGCACGGTCCGGGCGACCGGCGAGCCGGGCGCCTACGAGCCGCCCGTCGGCGTCGACCTGATCAGCCACGTGGCCCGCTGGTCCGGGCCGGTGGAGCGCACCGGCCGGGCCACGGTGCTGGCCACTCCGGGCCGCGCCGCCGGGCTGCGCCGCTGGGCGGTGGAGTGCCAGGCCGGCCCGGACGGCGACCGGCTGGTGCTGCCGTACGCCGACGCCGACTACCTCGCCGGCCAGATCGTCGGGTACGGCCCGGACGTGCGGGTCCTGGAGCCACCGGAGGTACGGGAGGCGGTCATCCAGCGGCTGAAGGAGGTCGCCGCCCGGCACGACGAGCTGGCGACCGCCGGGGGTGCCCGGTGACCCGCCCGGCGGCCCGCGCCGGCCGTGCCTCCGCCGACCGGCTGGCCCGGCTGCTCAACCTGGTGCCCTACCTGCTGGCCCGCCCCGGCATCGAGATCGCCGAGGCGGCGCACGACCTCGGGGTGACCGAGAAGCAGCTCCGGGAGGACCTGGAACTGCTCTGGGTGTGCGGGCTGCCCGGCTACGGCCCCGGTGACCTGATCGACATGGCGTTCGACGGCGACCGGGTCACCATCACCTACGACGCCGGCATCGACCGGCCGCTGCGGCTCACCCCCGACGAGGCGCTGGCCCTGGTGGTGGCGTTGCGGATGATCGCCGAGACGCCCGGGGTGGCCAACCGGGAGGCGGTCGAGCGGGCGCTCGCCAAGATCGAGAACGCCGCCGGTGACCTGGCCGGCGCGCCGGTGGAGGTCCGCCTGCCCGGCGACAGCGCCCGGGTACGCGAGCTGCGCGCCGCCGTCGAGCGCGGCCGGGCGCTGCGGATCACCTACTACACCGCGGCGCGGGACGAGACCACCGAGCGCACCATCGACCCGCTGCGGATGCTGATGGTCGGCGGCCGGGCGTACGTGGAGGCGTGGTGCCGCCGTGCCGAGGCGGTGCGGCTGTTCCGGGCCGACCGGATCGACGCGGTGGCCGAGCTGCCGGAGCAGGCGGTCGTGCCGCCGCAGGCCCGCCCGCACGACCTCAGTGACGGCGTGTTCCGCCCGTCGGCCGACCTGCCGCTGATCACGCTGCGGATCGGCCGGGGCGAGCGGTGGATCACCGAATACTATCCGTGCGAGCGCGTCGAGGCCGACGGCGAGCAGTGGCTGGTGTCGCTGCGCGTCACCGACCTTGGGTGGGCCCGGCGGTTCGTTCTCGGGCTGGGCCCGGAGGTGACTGTGGTCGCCCCGGTCGAACTGGCCGAGCAGGTACGCGCCCAGGCCGTGGCCGCGCTCGACGCGTACGCGACCCCGGCCGGCACCGCCGACCCGGCGGCCGCCGGCGTCACCCGATAGGCTGACCGCCGTGGTGAAGTGGATCGTGCTCGGAGTCGTGCTGTTCGCGCTTGTCGTCCTGGCGCTGGCGGTCCGTCCGGTGGTGAGCCGCCTGTCCGGGCTGCGCCGTTCCGCGCTGGCGTTGCAGCGCCGGGCGGCCGAGGCGGAGTCGCTGCGTGCCGCCGCCGAACAGCTGCAGGCGCGGGCCGAGTCGCTCCAGGAACGGATCGTCGTCGCGCAGGAGCGGATGACGTTGATCAAGGCCAAGCGCGGCGACTGATCGACGGCCCCCGGCCCGGTGAGCGTCGTTTGCGCGTAACCGGGCGGTTGCGCGCAGAAATGCGCGGACCTGGACGGTTGACGGGACACTTCGGGTTGGTCGAAACTTCACCGATCGGGCTCGCACCAGCAGGCCCACCGGGGTGGCAAGCCGCTGCGACGCACGTACGATGGGCGGCGACCCACCCTCACCGACACAGAGCGACTGGAGCTTCCCATGGGTGCCCTCAAGCCGTGGCACATCGCCGTACTCGTGGTCGTGCTGATCCTGCTGTTCGGCGCGAAGCGGCTCCCCGACGCGGCCCGCTCGCTGGGCCGATCCCTGCGGATCATCAAGGCCGAGACCAAGAGCCTGCAGGACGACGACCGTAACCTCGCCGAGAAGGCGGACGCGCAGGCCGGCTACCAGCCGCTCCCGCCGCAGCAGCCGGTGCAGGGGCAGCCGTACGCGCAGCAGCAGCAGCCGTACACGCAGCAGCCGTACGCGCCGCAGCCGCAGCAGCCGGTCGCGCCGCCGGCCGACCCGGTGCAGCGCGTCCGCGAGAACTGATCCGAGAGGGCCCCAACCACCGTGGCCTTCGGGTTGAAGAAGCGCGGCCCGAGCAACTTCGCGCGGGCCGCCGACGGCTCGATGACGCTCATGGAGCACATCCGTGAGCTGCGCAACCGGCTGTTCCGGGCGTCACTGGCGATCCTGGTCGGCTTCGGCTTCGGCATCTGGCTGGCCACGCCGGTCCGGGTGTTGCTGTCGAAGCCCTACTGTGACCTGCCGCAGTCGATCGATCCGGAAACCGGCAAGTGCCTGTTCGTGCAGCTCGGCGTCGCCGACGTCTTCCTGCTGAATCTGAAGATCGGTCTCTGGGTCGGCCTGATCATCGCGGCGCCGGTCTGGCTCTACCAGCTCTGGGCGTTCATCGCGCCCGGCCTGCACCGGCACGAGCGGCGGTACGCGTACGTCTTCACCGCCCTGGCGGCCCCGCTGTTCGCGGCCGGCGCGGTGCTGGCGTTCTTCGTCACCACCAAGGGGCTCGAGTTCCTGCTCAACGTCTCCGGCGACGACATCGCGACCAACCTCGAGGTGACCCGCTACATCTCGTTCGTCACGAACCTGATCCTGCTGTTCGGTGTGGCGTTCGAGTTCCCGCTGATCGTGCTGATGCTCAACTTCGTCGGCCTGGCCAGCGCCAAGCGGCTGCTCAGCTGGTGGCGGGTGGCGGTGTTCGTGTTCTTCGCGTTCTCCGCCGTGGTCACGCCGACGCCCGACCCGTTCGGCATGACCGCGCTGGCGATCTGCCTCTGCGCGCTCTACTTCGCCGCGGTGGGGGTGGCGTTCATCAACGACAAGCGGCGCGGTCGCGGGCGTGAGGTCTACGCCGGCATCGCCGACGACGAGGTGTCACCGCTGGACCTGTCGACCGAGCCGGTGCCCGCCGGGGGCCGGATCGAGGCGTCCGAGCCGATCGGGGCGCCCGAGCCCGTCGTCGCCCCGAAGCCGATCGAACGCCGCTACGACGACATGACCTGACCGACCCCACTC